>JBGVOA010000271.1:0-2946 GCA_045126095.1 Christensenellales bacterium
CTACTTCGCCCACATTCCCTACCAGGAGAACTTCAACGAGGAGAACGGCACCAACATCGTGGTGGTTGCTGCCATCCACGTGGAGCCCATGGGCCTCTACGGCGGTCAGCAGACCGATCTGTCCCTGCTGGGCCTGCCTGCGGCGGAATAATCCCTGAATCACACGGACACACCGGCGGCGTTTGCTGCCGGTGTCCCTTGCGTTATGGAGGCGATACCGATGATCGAACTGCGCAACTTGTCCAAGAGCTTCGTCACGGCTGACGGCCCTGTGGATGCGTTGAAGAATGTCTCTCTGACCATCAACAACGGCGATATCTACGGCATTATCGGCATGTCCGGCGCGGGCAAGTCCACGCTGGTGCGCTGCATCAATATGCTGGAGCGTCCCACGGACGGCGCTGTGCTGCTGGACGGCCGCGACCTGAGCACCCTGAAAAAGAAGGAGCTGCGCCAGGTGCGTCAGCGCGTGACGATGATCTTCCAGGGCTTCAACCTGCTGATGCAGCGCAACTGCATGCGCAATGTGATGCTGCCGCTGAAGCTGTCCGGCAAGATCCGTAAGCAGATCCTGACGCCCCTGCGGGAAAGCGAGAAGGCCAAGGCGGACGAGAAGCTTGCGGCCCTTCGCGCGGCCTTTGCGCAGGCGGACGAGAAGCGTGCCGCCAAGCTGGCGGACAAGGCCAATGTCCGCCGCCAGGTGCGCGCCGCCATGGAGGCGGAGGCCGGCCTGGACAGCGACAACTGGCTGAAGAAGACGCTGCGCGTGGCGCGTCCGGCGATGTGGAAGGTCGGCGACGTGTGCGAAAAGGTGATCTGCAGGCCTGCGGTGTGCCTGGGCCGCGTGCTGCGCATGGGTCTGCCTGTGACGGCCCGGCTGGCGAAGAGCTATCTGGTGCTGCCGGTGACCCGGTTTGCCGAGATCAAGCGGACGGAGCGCGAGCGCGCCCTGGAGCTGCTCAAGGTGGTTGACCTGCCCGACAAGGCGAAGAGCTTCCCCGCGCAGCTCTCCGGCGGTCAGCAGCAGCGCGTGGCCATCGCTCGTGCGCTGGCGACGGATCCCGATGTGCTGCTGTGCGACGAGGCCACCAGCGCCCTGGATCCCAAGACCACCCATGCCATCCTGGAGCTGATCCGCGAGATCAACCAGAAGATGGGCATCACGGTGATCGTCATCACCCATCAGATGAGCGTTGTGCAGGAGATCTGCAGCCGTGTGGCGATCCTGGAGAACGGCGCGGTGGTGGAGGAGGGCGACGTGGCGCAGGTCTTCGCCGCCCCCAAGGCCGAGGCGACCCGCAACCTGGTCTATCCCGAAATGGCGGACGCCAATGCCGCCCTGGGCGAGAAGCATGGTCAGCAGGTGCGCATCATCTTCAACGGCGCGCCGGCCGCCAAGAAGCCCCTCATTGCCAGCATGGCCATGGACATCGGCGTGGCAGCCAGCATCCTGGGTGCGTCCACCCGCTCGGTGGGCGACAGGGCCTATGGCTACATCCTGCTGGAGATCCCCGGCGGCCCGGACGACCTGGCCCGTGCGGTCAACTACCTGAAGGATATGCAGGATGTGACCGTGCAGGTGGAGGTGGAATACGCGCAGAAGGACGGCGCGAAAGCCGCTGAGCCTTCTGAGGCGGACGAGGCTGCGCAGACCGCTGTGGAAACTGAAGATGAGGAGGCGATGCAGCAGTGAATCAGAGCGCATTGAATCAGCTGACAAGAGCTTTCAGTGAGAAAAATCTTCAGGATCTGTGGGAGAAGGTGCAGAATGAGTTCCTCTCTGCCACCTGGGATACGCTGTACACCACCCTCCTGGCGACCTTCTTTGCCATCGTCATCGGCCTGCCCCTGGGCATGCTGCTGGTAGCGGGCGACAAGAACGGCGTCCGCCCCCTGCCGGGCTGGCTGATGAAGATCATCAACGTGATCATCAACCTCCTGCGCTCCATTCCCTTCCTGATCATGATGATGATGCTTCTGCCGGTCACCCGCGCCATCATCGGCAAGGCCATCGGTACGGACGCGACGATCGTGCCGCTGGTTGTGGCCGCCTTCCCCTTTGTGGCGCGCCTGGTGGAGTCCAGCCTGCGCGAGGTGAACCCCAACATCATCGAAACGGCGCAGTCCATGGGCGCGACGCCTATGCAGATTCTCTTCAAGGTGATGCTGCCGGAGAGCGTGCCGAGCCTGATCAGCAACTTCACGGTGGCCATCACCACCATCATGGGCTACACGGCCATGGCGGGCGCGGTTGGCGGCGGCGGCCTGGGCAAGATCGCCATCACCGATGGCTACAACCGCTACAAGTTTGCGATGATGTACGCGGCGGTGATCGTGCTGGTCATCATCACGCAGATCATCCAGTCCTTTGGCACCTGGCTGGCCAAGAAGTGCGATAAGCGCCTGAAAAAGTGATATGAAATGGCCCGTGCGGAGTGATGCGCTCTGCACGGGCTTGCTTCGTTATGCCGGACATGTCCACCCCACAAACAGCGAATGCAGGAAAATTGCGCCGGTCAGGGGCGTTCCCCTTCACAAGGGAGGCGGGATGTGCTATCATAACAAGAACGGTTATTCTGTGAAAGGGAGGTGCGGCGGATGAATGAGCTGACCGGAAAATTTGTGCTGAAGGCCCCCTACAAGGCCTCGGGCGACCAGCCGCAGGCCATTGAGGCGCTCTCGCGGGGCGTGAAGGAGGGCCTGGACGCACAGGTGCTTCTGGGCGTGACGGGCTCCGGCAAGACCTTCACCATGGCCAGCGTCATTGAGCAGGTGCAGCGGCCCACGCTGGTCATCGCCCACAACAAAACCCTGGCGGCCCAGCTCTGCTCGGAGCTGAAGGCCTTCTTCCCGGACAGCCGGGTGGAGTATTTCGTTTCCTACTATGATTACTACCAGCCGGAGGCCTACATTGCGTCCTCCGACACCTATATCGAGAAGGACTCC
>JBGVOA010000272.1:0-3176 GCA_045126095.1 Christensenellales bacterium
CGATGCTCTCCCTCGTTCGGCGTGGCAGATATTTCCTCTCATGTTTTTTGTCATTTTCTCCATAAATATATTGACAGATGCAGCTCTCTGTGCTATCATTTAATTGTAGTCAAACAGACCATAATTGAAAGGCAGGCGAACCGGCATGCACACCGCGTTATCCGCAAATCAGCAGCATCTGAGCGTGGATGGGCTGATCCTCACCGTGCGCCAGGGGCAGCTGACGGCGCTTCTGTCCCGGCGGACAAGTCCGCCCTTTGAGGGGCAATGGGCGCTGCCCGGCCGCCTGGTAGCGCTGGACGAATCAGCTGACGAGGCTGCATCCCGCCTGCTGACGGAGATGCTGCCCGGCGTTCCCGCCTACCGCGAGCAGCTCTACACCTTCACACACCCCGGGCGCGATCCCCGCGGTCGGGTGGTGACCATCGCCTATCTGATCCTTCTGCCCTGGGATGCGCTGGAGGAGACCCTCACCCGCCCCGATGTGACGCTGCGAGCCTTTTCCATCGGCACAGCGGCGGACGGCTTCGCCCTCGTCCCGGCGGACGGCCCGCGCCTCCTCCCCGCCGATCTCGCCTTTGACCACGGCCTGATCCTGCAAACCGGCGTGACCCGCCTGCAGGGCAAGATCGATTACACGGACGTCGGCTTCCATCTCCTGCGCGACATGCAGGCCTTCTCCCTCAGCGAGCTGCAAACGGTCTTCGAGGCCGTGCTGAACCAGCCGCTGGACGCAAGCAACTTCCGCCGGGGCATCCTGGCGAAGTACGAAGCCACCGGACGCATCGCCCAGACAAGCAGCATCAAGAAGCAGGGCCGGGGCCGTCCCGCGGCGCTGTACCGCTTCAACGCATAAGGAGGTCGCCCCATGGAAAAGAAGATCCTGATCGTCGTGGATATGCAGAACGACTTCATCGACGGCGCACTGGGCACAAAGGAAGCCCAGGCCATCGTGCCCGCCGTCATCCACCGCATCAATGAATGCCGCGAAGCCGGGTGGACGCTCCTCGCCACCCTGGACACCCACGGCGAAGGCTACATGGATACCCCCGAAGGCCGGAAGCTGCCCGTCCCCCACTGCATCAAGGGCACGCCCGGCTGGCAGCTCCGCGAGGAGATCGCCGCCGCCCTGGGCAACGCCGTCCGCCTGGTGGAAAAGCCCACCTTCGGCAGCACCGCGCTGCCCGCCATCGTCGCGGAAATCGCCGGGGATGCAGACCATGTGACCATCGAGCTGCTGGGCCTGTGCACGGACATCTGCGTCGTCAGCAACGCGCTGCTGCTCAAGGCGCATTTCCTGGAGGCTGACATCGCCGTCCGCCGCGCCTGCTGCGCCGGCGTGACCCCCGCCACCCACGAGGCTGCCCTGGCCACCATGGGCTGCTGCCAGATCGACATTGTGTAAGGAGGACAACACCATGGCCTACACCTTTGACGCTGCCAAAACCCGCGACGCCCTCGTGGCCGCCATCCGCGATATTGCGCAGAAGCAGGGCTTCCAGCGGGTCGTGCTGGGCATTTCCGGCGGCAAGGACTCCACCGTCTGCGCTGCCCTGTGCGCCCGCGCCCTGGGTGCGCACAACGTATACGGCGTGATGCTCCCCGACGGTGAGCAGATCGATATCTCAGACAGCCAGCGCGTGTGCGATGTGCTGGGCATTCAGCAGCGTACCATCAACATCGGCGAAATGCACCGGGAGCTGCGCCGCCTGACGGATCAGCTGGGCCCCGTGGCCGCGCCGGGCGAGTTCTCCGTCGAGCCCCACCGGGAGAGCGACGTGAACGTCGGCCCTCGCCTGCGCATGACCACCCTGCGCTACATCGCCCAGGCGCTGAACGCCCGCCTGGTGGGCACCGGCAACCTGTCGGAGATCACCGTGGGCTACTGCACCAAGGACGGCGACACCTCCAGCGACTTCGCCCTGCTGGCAGCGCTGACGAGCATCGAGGTGGTCGAGGTCGGCCTGACGATGGAGGAGCTCCCCCGCGACCTGGTGGTGAAAACGCCCTCCGACGGCCTGTCCGGCAAGTCCGACGAGGAGCGCCTGGGGGTCACCTACCGGCAGATTCACGATTACATCCGCCACGGCAGCAGCGGCGACGAGGCCGCAGACGCGCGCATCGCCCGCCTGGAGCGCGCCGGCATGCACAAGCGCAGCCGCCCGCCGGTGCTCTATCCCTTTGCTGACTGACATGCAACAGGAGGAAGCCGCTATGAAGCTTGAGCCGATCATCACCTCCCTGCTGGACACAGACCTGTACAAATTCAACATGGATCAGGTCATCTTCCACAAGCATACCGACCTCAGCGGCGAGTACTACTTCCGCTGCCGCAACACGGATGTAACCTTCACCAAGGATATGTTCGACGAAATCAACGCGCAGATCGACCACCTCTGCACGCTGACCTTCACCAAAGCGGAGCTGGACTATCTGCGCTCCATCCGCTTCATCAAGAGCGACTATGTGGAGTTCCTGCGCCTGTGGCGGCCCATCCGCGATTATGTGGATATCCGCCTGGGCGTGAGCGGTCACCTGCACATTGCCGTACGCGGCCCGCTCTTCTCCGCCATGCAATTCGAGATCTACCTGCTGGAGATTGTCAACGAGGTCTACTTCCGCATGAAGTACGACTACGCAGCCCTGCGCGCCTCGGCAGAAGAGAAGCTGAACCAGAAGATCGCGAACTTCCAGGCAGGCAAGTACACCTTCAAGTTCGCCGAATTCGGCTGCCGCCGCCGCCTCTCCCGCGAATGGCAGGATGTGGTCGTCCGCCGCTTCGCCCAGGAAACCTCCAACTGCATCGGCACCTCCAACGTGTGGCTGGCGATGAAGTACGGCCTGAAGCCCATCGGCACCTACGCCCATGAGTATGTGCAGATGTACCAGGGCATCGACTCCATCCCCCTGGCCTACACCAACCATTACGCCCTGCAGGACTGGTACGACGAATACCGCGGCGACAACGGCACCGCGCTGACCGACACCATCACCACCGACCTCTTCCTGCTGGACTTTGACCGCTCCATGGTCACCAACTTCTCCGGCGTGCGCCACGATTCCGGCGACCCCTTCGCCTGGGGCGACAAGATCATCGCCCACTACCAGAAGTACGGCGCAGACCCCATGAGCAAGCAGCTGCTTTTCTCCGACAGCCTTGATTTTGACAAAGCGCA
>JBGVOA010000273.1:0-3365 GCA_045126095.1 Christensenellales bacterium
GCGCGTGGTCGGGCATTCGGGTGAAGGCCGGCTTCTGTCGTCCTTGCCAGAAGATCGTCATTGACACAGATGTGGTGAAATAGTGCAATCAAAATGGCAGACGGTTTCAAGCCGTCTGCCGTTTGCTTTGGGTCAAAACAATGCTCATTCGCCTCTTCGTCCGGTTCCTACCAGCGCCCAGGAGGCCTGGAGGAGGCTGCATAAGTCCGCATCCATTTCTTCTGCGCTGCGGATGATCAGGTGGTGCATCCACTGCCCCGGAGCGACCTCCGCTGCATAGAGGATGCGCTGCGATTCCAGCCGGGAGGGCAGTGCGATGGACAGCATCAGCGCCCCTGCGTCCGCCTTCCTGCGGGGCAGGGACAGCCAGGCAAACTGCACCTTGCGTACCAAGGCAGTCTGCGTGCGGACGTGCTTGAGGGTCACATCCGGACACAGCTGGAGGATGCGCGTCTCAATGGCCTCGAACAGCGCCGTTTCTTCCGGCTTGCCCAGGCAGAAAAGGGGATGGCTCATTTCGGCTCCCTCCTTGCGGCAAAGAAGTCCCGCAGCAGCGCGGCGCATTCGGCCTCCAGCACACCGGCGCGCCAGCGGGTCACGCCCTGCAGCGCCGCGTCTCCCGGAAGGTCGTACACGCTGCCGCAGCAGCCTTGACGCGTGTCCGCAGCGCCAAAGACGCACTCCGTCAGCTGGCTCATCACCATCGCGCCTTCGCACAAAGGGCACGGCTCCACGGTCACATAGAGCGTGCAGCCACGCAGCCGCCAGTCGTTCAGGGCCAGGGCGGCCTTTCGCAGGCAGAGAAGCTCCGCATGGGCGGTGGGATCGTGGTCTGCCTCGCGGCGGTTATGAGCGCGGGCCAGCAGATGGCCGTCCTTCACGATCACGGCTCCAACGGGCACCTCGCCCGCCTCGGTAGCGGCGCGGGCCTCTTCCAGCGCAATGCGCATCCAGCGTTCGTCCATTGTCATCAACTCCTGGGGGTATTCTATCACAAGCAGGATTTTCTGGCAAGGAGGAAGAATCATTGAGTGCAAAACGTTTTGTAATCGAGGTGATATGGATGAAGAAGCTCCTGGCTTGTATGCTGGCGCTGCTGACCCTGACGGCTCCCGCCGCGGCGGAGGAAGCGCTGAACCTCTTTGCCATCAATGTGGGAAAGGGGGACGCACTGCTCCTGTCCGCCGGCGAGCACACCTACCTGATTGACGCAGGCAAGGTGGAGCACTGGGGCGAATTGTCCTGCGCGCTGAAAACCATGAATGTGACGCACCTGACCGGCGTGATCTTCACCCACACGGACAAGGATCATGTGGGCGGCGCGTGGCCGCTGGCGACCTCCTCCATCCAGGTGGACGGCTGGTATGCCTCCGCCTTTTACGCGGGCGTGAAGGAGAAGAAGCACCCCGTGGTGCAGGCGGCAGCATTGCGCGATCAGCAGGTGACGTGGCTGAAGGCCGGCGACGTGCTGCCCCTGGGCGAGGGTCTGCTGCGGGTGATCGGCCCGCTGACCCGGTCGGAAACGGAAAACTGCAACTCTCTGGTGATGATCGCCGAGGGCGGCGGCGGCCGCATGCTGCTCGCCGGTGACATGGAGCACCCGGAGGAGTTTGAGCTGCTCAACGCAGGCCTCATTCCCAAATGCGAGGTGCTCAAGGTGGGCAACCACGGCGAAAGCGACGCGACTAGCGAGGCCCTTGTGCGCTATGTGCAGCCGCGCGTGGCGGTGATCTCCACCAACAGCCAGGAGGAGCCGGACACGCCGGACATGAACGTGCTGCGCCATCTCTACGGCATCCGCACGCAGGTGTACGAGACCCAGCAGGCGGAATGCTGCGTGCTGGTGACGCTGTCCGGCGGCATACCCACCGCGCAGCTGATGAGCTACCGTGGCCACCCGGCGCAGGCGGAGGGCGTTCGCCTGGCAGACCGGGACGCAAAGGAGGATCGCATCCGCATCCGGAACGACGGCGCGGCAGCGGTGGACGTTTCCGGCTGGTACATCGTCAGCGACCGGGGCGGGGAGATCTTCGTGCTGCCGGAGGGAACGGCCATTGCACCCGGCGGAGCGCTGACCATCAGTACCCTGTCCTCCGATGAGGTGGGCGACGTGGTCTGGCCCCAGGAGAAGGTCTGGCACAAATCCAAGGACGATACCGCTTATCTGTACGATGTGTACGGCAGGCTGTTGGATACGCTGGAATAACAGAAACGGAGCGCGCAAGTTCGGCGTGCTCCGTTTGAATATGGAATGCTTATTGGTGCTGCATGTTCACCGTAGGGGAGGGGCTTGCCCCTCCCGCTTGCTGCGAATGCGTCAAGGCCATGCGGGGTTCTGCCGGATGGCTTTCGCGAATGCCAGAAACTCCGCCAGCCGACTGGAATACGCGGATGCTTCCTCCGGCGGGAGCATGTATTCCCGGCCTTGTGGTGGGACGACCATGCGGTTGTCCTCATCCCTGCGCGTGCAGAAATACTTGCTGTCGGCGGGCTTGGCGCACATCTTGCCGATCAGCTTGTAGAAGTCTGTCAGGGCGACGCGGTCGTCGGGGTAGTGCTTGAGGAGCAGGTAGCGGCTCTTCGGGTCGCCCAGGTCAAAGACGGCGCACTCGGCGTCCCGCAGGAGGATCAGCACGGCGTGATTGCCCTTGCGGACGATGGCGTAGCTGCAGCCGAGGCCATTGTCGGTGCGCATGCTGACGTGGACGGTGGATTCAGTCATGGGCGGCCTCCTTTGCGCGCTCGTGGATGCGCTCCATGGCGTCCAGTACGACGCGCTTATCCAGCAAAAACCACGGCGGCAGGGCCAGCAGGAGCTGCGTCAGGGCGGGCAGATCCTCCGCGGAGCCATGCAGCCCCAGAAGATACGCGGCCCAGGTTCGTGCCTGGAATTTCCGCAGCGGCAGATGCAGAACCTCCCGGGCACGGGCGACGATTTCTGCCGGGGTTTCCTCCTGTGCGGCGATCCAGAGCCCGCTGGCATGGTATTCGTCCAGGTCGTCCTCGTCCAGGCCCAGGGCGTGGTAGCTGTCAACGTCCATATCCCAGGGGTGGTCGCTGGCCAGACGGGACTGGGCTTCTGCATAGGTCTGACGGATATGGCGGTCCCTGTGTGTTGCGACAACGGCGTCGTCGATGTCCAGCGGGCGGTAATCCACGCGCCCGCCCTCCATGCGGATGCTGAAGCGCTCGAAGATGAGGTCAATGTACCCGCTCCAGGTTTCGATGCGCAGGTGGTAAAGGGGCTTGACGGACTCCGCCTGCTCGCGGCGGAGTGCGGCGCTGTCCAGGAAGTAAGTGGCGTAGATACGGTCGGTGGCCGGGTGCTCGGCGACGTGGCAGAAGTGCTGCACGCCGTGGAAACG
>JBGVOA010000274.1:0-1239 GCA_045126095.1 Christensenellales bacterium
TCACCGCCCCGCTGGCGGACGGGAGCGTCATCCGCCAGTGGACGGACGCCATGCGCCTCAGCCGCCCGGATGCAGAATAATCATTTTGCACCAGATGGGAACGTTTTTCCTGTCTGGTGCGTCTTTATATGCAGATGGACTTGCTAAGGAGGTATTGCCCATGAAAAAGCTGATCCCGATGCTGCTGTGCCTGCTCCTGCTGCTCAGCGGCTGCAGCCTGGAAAGGCTGATGGCGATGGAGATTCACGAGTCGAATCCCGTCAGCGAGTCAACCACCGCCCTCGTCTTTGGCGGACAGGAGGAAACCGGCCCCGTTTGGGTCGTGACGGACGCGAAAACCATCGCCGCCCTCAGACGCAGCTACCAATGGACCCATGACCACATGCGCTGCTGCCTGGAGGGCACCGTCACGGACTACATCGACTTCATTGAGGGAAGCTGCCTGGCTCCTTGGGATGTCAGCAAGCACAAGCTCTACCAGGAGGACGATGTGCTGGCCTACAACGCCGCCTTCCGGCGAGAGCTGCGCGCCGCCCGCGACAAAGCCATCCCCATGCAGCGCACCGTGGCCTACGCGGACGCGCCCCAACGCGCCCAGGCCGTGGAAGCAGCGCTGCCCGGCTGCATCGTGGCCATCGACAGCGTCCGCACAGCCCAGGGACTTGAAATGCACATCATCACCCCGGAAGCCCTGTCCGCAGAGGCGATGTCCACCTTGCGCAGCATGCCGGGCGTCACTCTTCCGTAACCCCAACGGCCCGCTGCATGCCCCCAGCGGGTCTTGCTTTTCGCCTATCAGGACACGCCGCCCCGGCAGGATTCCGGCCTCCCTTTGGCGAATGCTGTGGGCAAAACACCGCATCTGCTGCAAGGAGGTCGCCATGCTCACCATCGCCCCGAATCTGCTCCACAGCCTGTTCCGCCAGGTGTATTTCGTCAACGGAACGGCCTATGCCGGAAAATCGACCCTCGTACGCACGCTGGCGGAGAAGCACCACGGCGTGATGTGCGGGGAGAACTATCACGATGAGCTGACCCACCTGACCGACGCGGAGCATCAGCCCGCCCTGCGCTATTTTGACACCATGAGCGGCTGGGAGGAGTTCCTCTCCCGCACGCCGGAGGAGTACTGCGCCTGGATCGAGGGTGTGAACCGCGAGGCGGCTGAACTGGAACTGCTTCTGCTCATCCGCCTGGCCCAGCTGGGACGGCCTGTCTTTGTGGACACCAACATCCCGC
>JBGVOA010000275.1:0-2498 GCA_045126095.1 Christensenellales bacterium
GATGCAGGTGCCGATGTTCTGGCCCATGATGATGGGGATGGCCGCGCCCAGGCTCACCCGGCCAGTACCGGAAAGCACCTGCAGAATACCCACCGATGCGGAGGAGGACTGAATGACAGCCGTGAGGACCGCGCCCGCCACCGTCGCCAGCACCGGGTTGGAGAAGAGCAGGAACAACTCCTGAAACCAGACCTCGTCCCCCAGCGTGGAGACGGAGCCGCTCATGATGTCCATGCCGAACATCAGCGTGGTGAAGCCCAGCATGATCAGGCCCAGGTCCTTCTTCTTGTTGGACTTGCAGAACATGTAGCACACCACGCCGACCACGGCCAGAATGGGCGTCCACACCATGGGCTTGAGCATCTCGATGTACCAGGCGCTGCCCTCGATGCCCGTGAGCGACAGGAGCCAGGCCGTCACCGTGGTGCCGATGTTCGCGCCCATGATGACGTTGATGGCCTGCGCCAGGCTCATCAGGCCGGAGTTGACAAAGCCCACCACCATGACCGTCGTCGCGGAGGAGGACTGGATCACCGCCGTCACGCCAAGGCCGGTCAGCAGTCCGGCAAGCTTGCCCGTGGTCAACTTGCCCAGGATGCTCTGCAGGCTGTTGCCCGCGCGGCGCTCCAGCGCTTCGCCCATGATGTTCATGCCAAAGAGGAACAGGCACAGGCCGCCAAAGAGCCCCAGCACGTCAAAGCCAAGCAGATTTGTCAGTGCTTCCATTTCGTAAGCCTCCTTGAAAGCTTATCTTTGGATCTCATGTCGTTGAGGAAAGTGCGACTATATGGTCACGCGCAGGTTGCGGGAGAGCTCATCCCGCCTCCTGCGCGGGGTTGTTGCTTACTTTTCGGACGCGTCGGTTTTCTCGGCAGCCGCGCCGTCCTCCATATCCTCGGCGTTCAGGCGGCGCAGGCCCTCCACGCCGGAGACCGGCAGGGAGAAGCAGATCGCACCGGCCTCGGTACCCGGGCCCGCCTTCTGGACGATGGCCTTCATGATGGCGGACTTCTTGGCAGCCTCCGCCACGATGAGCACCACGTCCTTCTCGCTGGCCAGGCTGATGCCCAGGAACTTCTCCGCCTCGCGGGCGCCCGTGCCCTTGCCGGCCAGCACCGTGCCGCCCGTCGCGCCCGCAGGACGCGCCGCAGCCATCGCCATATCCGAGCAGCCCTCGTTGAGAATCACGCAGATCAGCTCGTGGCTGAAATCCATGGAGGGCTTGTCGTTGTTCATGTTCATGTTGTCGGTCAGGTACGCCATGGTTCTGCCTCCTCCTACGCTCTTGAGCGGCACGGACATCATGATGCCGTTGCCGGGAATATCGATAAACATTCGCAGCCGGGCTGCGCGCATGAGCTTCTTCGTCTGCTCGCCGTCGGCAACGGTGAAGACCAGCGCCTTTTCCGTCGCGGCCAGGCCGTACAGGGACAGATGCTCGTCGCGGGCGGTGCCGCGGGCATACAGCGTCATGGCCAGCGGCAGCTTCAGGCCGTGGATGACATCCTCCATCGCCTCGTGCCGGTCACGGTTGACGATCGCCATTACCATGTTCAGTTCCATCTTTTCAGCCCTCCCACAGCTCGATGACTTCATCGTCCGCATAGGTGAACTCAGGCACAGCCTCAGCCTTGCGGGTCTTGATGACATAAATCAGGCCCATGATCTGCACGGTGATCAGCGGCATCATCGCCACGAGGGTCACCAGGCCGAAGGCATCCGTCATGATGCTCTCCGGGCGGATGGCCATGCATGCGCCGGTGGCAAAGGGCAGCATGAAGGTCGCCGTCAGGGGGCCGGAGGCCACGCCGCCGGAGTCGAAGGCGATGGCAGTAAAGGTCGGGGGCACCACCAGTGTCAGCGTCAGGGCGATCAGGTAGCCCGGCACGATGATCCACAGGAGAGAAATACCCGTCAGCACGCGCAGCATCGCCAGGCCATTGGCAGAGGCCACGGCAATGGCCAGCGCGTAGTGCATCGCGCTCTCGCTGCTCGCGCCGGCGGAAAGCTTCTCCACCTGCTTGTTCAGCACATGCACCGCGGGCTCGGCGTTGATGATGTACCAGCCCATGAGCATCGCGATGGGAATGAGCAGGAAGCGCCAGGGGCCCATACCGGACAGATGCTGACCCAGCTCCTTGCCCAGGGGCTCAAAGCCCACGTTGGCGCCGGTCAGGAAGAGCACCAGGCCCACCAGCGTCACCACCAGGCCGATGATGATGCGCAGGAAGGGCACACGGCGCAGATGCAGCGCAGCGAACTGGAAGATGAGGAAGAACACCACGATGGGCAGCAGCGCCATGATCACGTTCAAGGTTTCATGGGGCAGCTCATGCAGATAGGTCCGGCCCAGCTGGACGGTGGTATCCAGCATTTCGCCGCCCTCGCCGCCCACATTGGGGTCGCCGGAGGCAAAGAAGGACAGGATCAGCACCGCCAGGATCGGGCCGACGGAGCACAGCGCCACCAGGCCGAAGGAGTCCTCCTGGGCATTTGCG
>JBGVOA010000276.1:0-4898 GCA_045126095.1 Christensenellales bacterium
CCTCCGCGATGCACGGCCATCACAGGGTGCATGATCGCCGCATTGAAGCCGCCATACGCCGCCGCGCGCAGCAATCCAAGGGGCGCAAAGGGCTCGGCCTGCATTGTTCCTCCCATCGGCGGACGAAGCATCGCCCGCACAAGCAGCGCAGCCAGCCCTGCCAGCAGCACCCGGCTGACCCACGCCAGCCCGCACTGCGTCCGGTACGCCAGTAGCCAGGCTGTCAGGAGCGTCGCCGCCATGGCGGACGGGCGCGCCCACCTGCCAGGGAGCGCCGTTGCCAGCTCCACCGCCCCGGCGAGCATCGCGCCGCCGGTGACAAGCAACAGCAGGCTTTGCAGCGTCCGCCAGAGCCGCTCCGGCCAGCGTCCGCGCCATGCAGACGGCAGACGCGCCCCCGCCAGCAGCGCCATGACTGCCGCCGATACCACGATCCCGGCATACCCCCACGCCCCGTAGTGCCCGAAGAAGGACGCGATCTCCCTCCCGCTGGCCAGGCCCGCGCCCACCGCTGCACCAAAGAGCTCCCATGTCGCCATGTGGAATCACCTCAGGGGATGGTATGCAGCCCAAGGCCTGCGCAGACACTGCCCCAACGCCAACGCCCCCTGCCGCCATCACAGCAGCAGGGGGGCGTTCGCATATTCTTTGGGCGCGGAAACTTACCCGCGCAGCTTTTTCGACATAAACAGCACCAGATCGTCATCAACGGTACATACCGTTTCATACTGGACGCATTGCACGTCGCGGTACCACACGCCGGAGCCATCCGGGATGTACCCGCGCTTTACGTACATCCGCTGGGCGCTGCCGTACTCGCGGCACAGGCCCACGCCCAGGCAGACGGAATCCGCATACTGCCCGGCAAGACGCTCCGCCACATCCATCAAATGGCCGCCAATGCCCCGGCGCTGGAACCTTTGCAGCACGCTGAAATCGACGATCTCCGGAATCCCCTTTCCCTTGAAGGGGCCCGCGCCGGCTGTGCGGTACAGGTACACGGCACCGGCCGGGATGCCCTCGTACACCGCCGTCAGCGCAGTGCATTTGCCCTCTGCCGCCTCGCGGATGCGCATGAGGTAGTAGCTGACCTCCGGGTGCCAGCCCTGGGCCGTGTAGGCCTCGAAGAAGGCCTGCGCGTCGGCTTCCTCCATGTCGCGGATGGTCAGGGACGCGTCCTTGTAGTAAACCATGGCTTACTGCTCCTCATGCTGCCTGATCTGCTCATTGAGCATGTTCACGTCGCCGCAGCCCATGGTGATGGCGAGGTCGCCGGGCTGCATGTGGGCGCGGAGATATGCCTCCGTGTCGTCGAAGGTGGGCGTCCAGACGGCGTTCACGCCGTGGGCCTTCATTCCCTCCACCAGCATGCCGCTGTTCAGGTCGCCGGGGTCCTTCTCGCGGGCAGCGCAGATATCGGTGACAACGGTCACGTCCGCCAGCTCGGTGCAGGTGAGATAATCATCAAAGAGCGTGCGCACGCGGCTGAAGGTATGGGGCTGCATGACGGCATAGAGCGTGCCCTTGCAGCGCTTGCGGGCGACCGCCACGGCGTTGCGCATCTCGGTGGGGTTGTGGCCGTAATCGTGGAAGAGCTCCGCGCCGCCGTTGATCTCGCCGGTCTTTTCAAAGCGGCGGTGCGCGCCGATAAAGCGCCCCAGGGACGCGATGGCCAGAGCCATATCCGCACCCAGCACATAGGCTGTGCACAGCGCTGCCAGACCATTTTCCACATTGAAGCCGCCGGGGACGGCCATGGTCACGCGGCCCAGGTTCGCACCCTCGCCGATCAGGTCAAAGGACGCGTAGCCGCGATCGTCCTCGGTCAGGTTCGCGGGGTGGAAGTCGCACTCCGCCGACATGCCGAAGGTCAGCGTGCGGCAGGAAAGCGTCTTCATCTGGCGGACGACCCGCTCGTCCGTGCCCTTGCCGATCACCACGCCGTGATCGGGCACCAGGCGCATGAACTGGCCGAAGGTGGCCTCGATCTCGTCGATATCCTTGTAGCAGTCAAGGTGATCCGCGTCGATGTTGAGGACGACGGCCACCGTGGGCTTCATTTCCAGGAAGGAGCGGCGGAATTCGCAGGCCTCGGCCAGGAAGGCGTCGCCCGTGCCGATGCGGGTGGAGCCGCCGATGGCGTCCAGCTTGCCGCCGATGTGCACGGAGGGGTCAAGGCCGCACTCCACCAGCATCTGCGAGAGCATGGATGTGGTGGACGTTTTGCCGTGCGCGCCGCAGATGCCCACTGCCTGGGGATAACCCTCCATCAGCTGGCCCAGGAGCACGCTGCGCTCAATCGAGGGGATGCCCAGGCGGTCAGCCTCCACGCGCTCGGGGTTGTCGCTGGCCGCAGCGCCGGTGTAGATCACCAGATCCGCGCCGTGCACCTGCTCCGCTGCATGGCCAATGTACACCTTCGCGCCCGCCGCTCGCACGTCGCCGATGAGGTAGCCATCGTTCTTGTCCGAGCCGGACACCTGGTAGCCCTTGGCGATCAGCATCTGCGAAAGGCCGCTCATGCTGGAGCCGCCGATGCCGATCATGTGAATGCGCTTGCCCGCGTAGTCGCGGATGTGAGGCTGCTTCATATAATATCGTCTCCCGTTCCGGTGGAATTTCGCATACCTGTTGTATTATACGCCATCGGAGGTGGAATAATCAAGCCCCAACAGCGATTCAGCGCATTCCTGCGCGGCGGACGGCCATGCATACCCGTGGGCGCAGGCTGCCTCCCGGCCGCTCCGCACAAAGAGGCGCACCGTTGCACGCAGGGCCCGCGCCATATCCGGCGCATCGTAGTGCGCAAAGCAGCCGCCCAGAGCCTCCACGGCCTCATTGCCCGCCCAGCGGTCGAGGAAGCGGCCGTCATGCCACACGTCTGCCGACACGCATCGCGCCAGCTCCAGCACCCGCAGCAGCAGGCGCTTCAGGTACGCGTCGATGCACATCTCCGCCGTCCACGTTTCGCCCCGCCGCAGCTTCTTGTCCGCCCAGACCGCCTGGAAGAAGAAGTCGTTGACCACATTGGCAAACTCCGCCTCCCCCATCGGCGTGAACCCCGCTGCCGGGATCACATGCTGCGCGATCAGCGGCGTGATTCCCATCGCGTCATGCATGACGTCGTAGCCACGGTTCATCACCCAGCCCGCCACGCCGTCGCGCACGGCCTGCGTCAGCTGCTCGGGCGTAAAGACGATCAGGTCGACGTCGCGGCTGCCCGCATAGAGCATCCGCCGTTCCATGCCGCCGCCCAGGGTCGGCTCGGTGAAGCTGATGCGGATGTCGCCCAGCCGGTCGGGCATGTCGCCATAGAGCCAGTCCTCCGGGCGCGTGGTGGCGATGATGAGGTCAAGGTCGCTGAACTCGTCCGCCGGCACGTCCGACCGGGTCGAGGAGCCGATGGCGATCACCGCCTGCAACGTGTCGTCCGCCTGTGCGAGGGACAACAGGCGCGCTTTGATCTCCGCATATCTGTCCATGCTGCAGCCTCCTTTGTTTGCCCCATTATACCACACACACGCGCCCTGCGCAAGCGATTGGCGCGAACGTTTCTTCGCCTTTCCCTTGCTCATTGCCCGTCCGCGTGGTATAATGGCCGCAAGGAGGCGACTGCCTATGGAAACCGTGCAGGCAAAGCATCTGCTCACCCCCGTCCGCTGCGGCGAAGATGATTTCTACCACGCCGACTGGAACATGAACCTGTACCGCGGCTGCTCCCACGGGTGCATCTACTGCGACAGCCGCTCGCTGTGCTACCGCATCGACCACTTCGATACTGTCCGCCCGAAGGAGAACGCCCTCGCCCTGCTGGACAGCGAGCTGCGCAGCAAGCGCGTCCGAGGCGTTGTCACCATGGGCTCGATGAGCGACCCCTACAACCCTTTGGAGGAACAGCTCCGCCTGACGCGCGGCGCGCTGGAATTGCTGCTGCGCCACGGCTTCGGCGCGGCCTTCACGACCAAATCCGCCCTGTGCGCCCGCGACGCTGACCTGCTGGCCGAAATATCCCGGCACTCGCCCGTGTGCGCCCGGCTGACCATCACCTGCGCGGACGACGACCTCTGCCGCCTGATCGAGCCAAACGTGTCCGTTTCCTCGGAGCGCTTTGCGGCCCTGCGCACGCTGGCCGACGCGGGCGTGTTTGCGGGCGTGTGGCTCAATCCCGTGCTGCCGTACCTGACGGACACGGAGGAGAACCTGCGCCGGATCGTCCGCAGAACGGCGGAAAACGGCGGACGCTTCGTGGTCTGCTTCTTCGGGATGACGCTGCGCACCGGCAACCGCGAATACTACTTCGACGCCCTGCAGCAGCATTTTCCCGGCGTGCGGGAGCATTATCTGCGCCAGTACGGCAACGCCTACGAGCTTGCCGCCCGCGAACCGGAGCGCCTTCACGCCGCCTTCACCGACGAATGCACCAAATGCGGCCTGCTCTGGCGCTTTGGCGATATCAACCGGGAGATGCTCGCCCGTCAGCCGGTGCAGACCAGCTTCCTGTGACAGCAAAACAAACAAGCGGCTGCAGCCCAATGGCCCGCGCAGCCGCTTGCTCTTTAATTTTGGGCGTCATCCGCGCAGAAAGCGAGCCAGGTTTCGTATGCCTCCCGCAGCGCCGTTTCGCGAATGAGCAGACGGTAATCGCCCTCGTCGGAGGGGATCAGATCATGATCATCAGGGGCCAGGGCAATGCTCACCACCGGATCCCAGGGGTCAGCTCCTTCGGGCTGGTAGTTGAGCCAGAAGCACTTCGGCGCATCCTCCTCGCCCTGAGGGGAACGGTACTCAACGCAGAAAACCATGATGGTATCATCATCGACAAAGTACTTCACCTCGCCGTTGCGGACGACCCATACGACCGCGGGATTCCATTGCGGCTCCGGGAGATCCGTCTCTGC
>JBGVOA010000277.1:0-3359 GCA_045126095.1 Christensenellales bacterium
GGCCGGGCTCAAAGTTGAAGCCGTGGCGGGCGAAGATCTCGTTGAAGGCATAGCCCAGGGTCTCGTAGTCCCAGTAGTCGATCTCCTCCCACGTCAGCTTGCGCGAATCGCTCTCGGGCAGCACATACATGCGATCCGCCAGCGCGGTGCCCGTCATCAGCAGGGTCAGCATCAACAGTGCAAGACCCGCAAGCAGCTTCCTCATGCTCCCCCTCCTCTTCCATCATTGTCCAGTATCAAGTATATAACAGGCATTTGTGCCGTGTCAACAATAATAACGCATGAGGGGCGCAAATCCATCCCGGCCGTCCCCTTGCCAAATCAGACGGCGGATGGTAAAATGAAAGCCGGAGGTGTTCCCCCTATGGCAATGAACATCGTGCTGGTGAACCCGGAGATCCCGCAGAACACCGGCAACATCGCCCGCACCTGCGCGGCCACCGGCAGCGTACTGCACCTGATCGAGCCCCTGGGCTTTTCCCTGGCGGACAAGTACCTGAAGCGCGCCGGCCTGGACTACTGGCACCTGATGGAGTACCACGTCTGGCCGGACATCGAGAGCTTCCTGAGCGCCCATCCGCAGGCGCGCATGCACTTCGCCAGCACCAAGGCCCCCCGCGGGCATTATGAGGCCGCCTATCAGGACGGGGACTACCTCGTCTTCGGCTGTGAAACGCGCGGTCTGCCGGAAAACCTGCTGGAACGCGTGTACGACCGCTGCGTGCGCATCCCCATGCGCCAGGAGGCGCGCAGCCTCAACCTGTCCAACTCCGTGGCCATCGTGCTCTACGAGGCGCTGCGGCAGACAAGCTTCCCCGGCCTGTGCGCCGAAGGGGCCCTCACCGGGCGGGAAGAGCCGGACGCCCCCTGGCTGGATTATGTGTGATGCAGGGTTCTCCCCCGCTGCGCCGTTATATGAGATGAGAACATTCCCGGAGGCGACCCCATGTCCTATTTTGACCATCAGCAGCCGCACAAGCCCTATCAGCCGACCTTCCGGCAGCCTGCCGTGGCTTATCCCGTGGACGAGGACGGCGACCGCGTGTACGCCGAGGAGGATTACGCCATGCCTGAGGACGGCGACGCCTTCCTCCCCGACGATGCGCCCGACGTGATTGCCCAGCCCTACGACGACCCCTTTGCCGCGCCCCCGGCCCTGAGCTACATGGGCGCGTATGACACCCTGACCCCCGACGCTGCAGAGGACTGGCAGCCGGAGGAGGCAACCTTCTACGATGAAGACATGCTCACGGACGAGGAGCGCGCCGAGCTGCGCCGCAGCAGCTGGCAGCTCTTTGCCACCCTGGCGGACTTCGGCGGCGTGATCCTGGGCACGGTGGTGATCCTCGTGCTCGTGGCGCTGCTGGTGAGCCTGCTCAACTGGCTCGTCAACGACGTCACCCAGACCTTCACCCTGCTGCAAATGCAGTTCTGACGCAAAAGAAGGAGCGATCCCCATGTCCGAGCTCTCCTGGGCGCTGTTTCGCCAGCAGGTGGCTGCCTGCGCGCTTTGCCCGCTGCATCAGGGCATCCACAACAAGGTTCCCGGCCAGGGCGACGTCGCCTCTCCCCTCATGCTCATCGGCGAGGGCCCCGGCCAGGTGGAGGACGAGGAGGGCCTGGCCTTCGTCGGGCCCGCAGGGCAGCTGCTGACAAGGATGCTCGCCGCCATCAGCCTCCCCCGCGACCGGGTGTACATCTGCAATATCGTCAAGTGTCGCCCGCCGAACAACCGCGTCCCCACCGAGGAGGAGGCCGCCGCCTGCCGGCTGCACCTGCGCAATCAGTTTGCCCTCGTCCGCCCGAAGGTGATCGTCCTTCTGGGCTCCACGGCCGCGAAGAACATCCTGGGCCCGGAGATCCGCATCACCCGCGACCGGGGAAAGTGGTTCGAGCGCAAGGGCGTGCTGTTCCTGCCCACCTACCACCCCAGCGCCCTGCTGCGCGACCCTGCGAAAAAGCGCGAGGCCTGGGAGGACATGCAGCGCCTGCGGGACAAGCTGATCGAACTGAACCTGTACTATGATATCTATGGAGGCACCCCATGAGAGCAATCACGGCCATGAAGCCCGAATACCTGCGCAGCTCGCTGGAGCTGGTGGAGCACGTCTTCACCGAGCACGAGAACGCCCAGGAGGGCAAGCTCGTCCGCAGCCTGGTGGAGGAGATCCGCTCGAAGAAGTACTACCTGCCGGAAATGGAGCTGCTGATGCTTCAGGCTGGCGAGCCCGTCGGCTATGTGATGTTCAGCCGCTTCCACCTGGGCGGGAAGTTCGATGACCGGCTGCTGCTCCTTTCCCCCGCCGCCGTGCGCACCGATCTGCAGCGGCAGCACATCTGCCGTGACCTGATCGAATACGGCTTTGAGCGCGCCCGCGAAATGGGCTACACCGCCGTCATCGTCGAGGGCAACCCGGCCAACTACCGCGCCCGCGGCTTCGTCACCAGCGCACTCCACGGCATCGTCCCCTCGGAGAACGTCCACCTGCCCCATCCGGACTGCCTGATGGTGAAGGAGCTGGTTCCCGGCGGCCTTCAGGGCATCTCCGGCGAGGTCGATTACGGCATGTACGAAGCCCTCACCTGATCCATCCGCCTCTGCTCCGTCCGACGGAGCGGGGGCGTTTTCCGTTTTCTGCGGACAAAGTGGGCAACTATTGTCCGAAATTTTCGTTCCCTGCGACTTTTCGCCCGGCAGGCGGTGTGCTATAATGGATACGAATCCTGCTGACACGACAACAGAAGCGGAGGTATGCATATGAAGAAACATCAGCCCCTGGACACTGCTGTCTCCTTTGACCCCTACTTCGGCGAGCCCGGCCGCGACGGCGACCAGTACTACGACATCCTGCCCGACGGCAAGGTGTTCTTCCGCCTGAAGGCCCCCGGCGCACATGAGGTCGCCATCGACCAGTTCGGCAATATCACCCCCCTGACCCGCGTGGACGAAAACATGTGGGAAGGCGCGGTGGAGATGGGCGCAGGCTTCAAGTACTTCTTCCTGAAGGTGGACGGCTGCGACGTGCTCAACCCGTACCTGCCCATCGGCTACGGCTGCTGCCGCCCGATGAACTTCGTGGACGTGCCCGTCCCCGGCGAGAACTGGAACGCCCTTCGCGACGACGTCCCCCACGGCTCCGTCACCCGGCATTACTACCACTCCACCGTCTCCGGCAAGACCGAGAGCTGCCTGGTGTACCTCCCCGCCACCTACGACGCAGCGAAGAAGTACCCCGTCCTCTACCTGCAGCACGGCTACGGCGAGAATGAGACCGGCTGGGTCTATCAGGGCCACCTGGTCCGCATCGCCGACAACCTCCTGCACGAGGGCAAAATGGCGGAGATGATCATCGTCATGG
>JBGVOA010000278.1:0-1273 GCA_045126095.1 Christensenellales bacterium
TCGTGGGTGGTGTAGACCATCGTGCAGTCGGGGCGCAGCTGCTCCAAGCGGTTCCATAGGGCGGCCATGGACGCCGGGTGCATGAACATCTCGGGCGAGTCGACCATCACCACGGCGCCGCGCGGGGCGAAGAGCAGGGCGCCTATGTAGTAGAGCACGGCGCGCTCGCCGGCCGAGAGGCGCGAGGCGGCGTAGGCTCCGGGGGTGTCGCGGCGCTCTATGAGCATGCGCTCGCCCTCGACGAGGATGCGGTTGTCGGGAAAAATCTCCTGCCACACGGCTATCGTGCGGTCGAGGCGCGTGGTCCTGGGGCCGCGGGGCGCCGAGCCGGTGGCGGCGGCGAACTTGCTCTGAATCAGGTTGAGCATCTCCTCGTGCATCAGCAGCGCCATCAGGCGGCGATCCTGGGGCTGGAGTTTTTCCAGGTTCCCGAGGATATCCCGGAACTCCTCCATGGAGATCGCCTCGCGTTCCTTCTTCCTGGTGGACGGTATCACCAGCTTGCGGCTGGCTGTGGGGTCATGCTCCATGAAGCCGTCCTCAATGGCGTCCTTGAACACCTGGCCCATAAAGTCCAGCATGAGCTTCAGCGTCTTGCGGGACAGGTGGCTGCGCTCGTTGAGGAACTTCTGCACGTCCGCCGTGGTGATGTCCGCCAGCTGCATACTGCCAAAGGCCGCTGTCAAATGCGCCGACATCATGCTGCGATATCCCCGCAGCGTCGTCGGCTTCAGGGATTGTGCCTTGTAGACCGTCAGCCACTCTTCCACATAGGCGGAGAAGGTTTTCGTCGTTCGCCTATTTGAGAGTTCCTCCACCGCGTCACGCCCTTTGGGCAGCTTCATGAATTCACCAATGCGGCCGCTTTCAATGTAGGTTTGCACAATACGGTCGTTCAGCGCATCGACCGAATGTGCCGTAATCCACTTATACACAGGTGCGCCATCATCGCTGGCGGCAATGCGCACCCTGTGCTTATGTACCATGTCAACCTCTCCTTCTGAAGAAGGAAACGGTTTTGATGACAGGTTGATATCAGGTGTGCAGTTGGCAAGGTGCACGTCATCGGCAGGCAGCTATCGCTCCAGGACGCTGATTGTCCACTGGATCGCCTGCCGGTCACTGATCATTTCGACATTCATTTTCATCACTCCTGTTTACATTTACACCCGCCCGGAGAAGTCTCCCTCCCCGGACGGGTTATTTGTTCAGAACGGCAGCTCTGTATCTGCCCAGTTTGGCTGCATCTCGAAGGCCAGAGGTTCCGTCGGAA
>JBGVOA010000279.1:0-6444 GCA_045126095.1 Christensenellales bacterium
CCAGCGGCTGCACCGAGACCTCCAAAAGAACCCGAGCGGCGACTTTGCGAGGGCTTGCTTCTTTCGGCCATCACCGAGCCAAGCTCGGCGCTGGCTACACTTGCTCATTGCAAGCAATGAGCTGCGTTAGTCGGCCTTACGGCCTCCCTCGACGATGGCCTTGACCTTGAGCGGCAGGCCCAGCAGGTTGATGAAGCCCTCGCTGTCCTTGTGGCTGTACAGATCCTTGGAGTCACCGAAGGTGGCAATCTCCTCCAGGTACAGGCTGTTGGGGGACTTCACGCCAGCGTTGATGCAGTTGCCCTTGTAGCACTTGATGCGTACGGTGCCGGTGACGGCCTCCTGGGTGCTGTCCACGAAGGCGGACAGGGCCTCGCGAAGGGGGGTGTACCACATGCCGTCGTACACCAGCTCGGCGAACTTGGAGGCGATCAGCTCCTTGTAGTGGCTGGTGGCGCGATCCAGGGTGATGCTCTCCAGGATGGAGTGCGCAGCGTAGAGCAGGGTGCCGCCGGGGGTCTCGTACACGCCGCGGCTCTTCATGCCCACCAGGCGGTTCTCCACCAGGTCAGCGCAGCCCACGCCGTTGCGGCCGGCAATCTCGTTGGCCTTGGTCAGCAGCTCGATGGCCTCCAGCTTCTCGCCGTTGATGGCAACCGGCACGCCCTTCTCGAAGTCGATGGTGACATACTCGGCCTCGTCGGGCGCGTTCTCGGGGGTGACCATGGTCAGCAGCAGATCCTTCGGAGGCTCATTCCACGGATCTTCCAGATCGGCGCCCTCATGGGAGATGTGCCAGATGTTGCGGTCCATGGAGTAGGGACGATCCTTCTTCACGGGCACGGGGATGTTGCGCGCCTCGGCGTACTCGATCTCCTCCTCGCGGGTCTTGATGTCCCAGATACGCCAGGGGGCGATGATCTTCATATCGGGGTCGAAGGCCTTGATGGTCAGCTCAAAGCGGACCTGGTCGTTGCCCTTGCCGGTGCAGCCGTGGCAGATGGCGGTGCAGTTCTCCTCGTGGGCGATCTCCACCAAGCGCTTGGCGATCAGCGGACGAGCGAAGGAGGTGCCCAGCAGGTACTTGCCCTCATACACCGCGCCAGCCTTCAGGGTGGGCCAGATGAAGTCCTCGACGAACTCCTTGCGCAGGTCGGCGATATACAGCTTCTCCGCGCCGCACTTGGCAGCCTTCTCGTGGAGGGGCTCCAGCTCCTCGCCCTGGCCCACGTCACCGGCCACGCACACCACGTCGCAGTCGTAGTTTTCCTTCAGCCACGGCACGATAATGGACGTATCCAGACCACCGGAGTACGCCAGCAGAACACGCATCTTCGCCATATCAATCAATCTCCTTTGGACATTGTCATTGTTTTGTCAGTCGACAATGGGGATTATACGCCCGGCTGAATAATAATGCAAGCGTTTTTTCGTATTTATTTTGTACTTTCCAGCTCGCACTCTGTCACGAAGGCACAGGCCACGGGCACGAAGCCTTCCTCCACTTTGCCGGTGAGGGTGAAGCTTCCCGTTGCGCCGGGGGCAAAGACCGCATCGTCCGCAAGGAGCGTCACCTCGGTGCACAGGCGGACATTCCCGCCCTCATCATGCATGGCGACATAGGGCACGCCTGTCAGGCGGACGGTTTCGTCCGATGTATTCAGGGCCGTGGCGCGGATGGTGAACGCGCCGTCCGCCGTCTCGAGGGTGAAATCGACGATGGACAGCGTCCGCGTTTCCGTTTCCGGCGCCGCACAAACGATGACCTCCGCGCCGCCGGGAACCGCGCCCTCCGGCAGGCCGGTCATGGGAATGCCCCCGAAGAGAATGCAGTCCGGCGCATTCGCGGGGAAGCCCGCCTGCATCAGGGTCTTTTCCTCCCAGCGCAGAGCCCGGGCCAGGGCGGCCAGCATGTCCTCCCCTGCCACGATGCCGCCGCTGCCCTGGGGCAGGAACACGTTGCCCAGGTAGTGCCCCACACGGTCGTAGACGAAGGCATAGCCGCTGTATACGGAGGGGTCCTCCCCCGCCCATGCATCGGTGAAGGCGGTCACCTCATCCGTTTCCGGCCCCTTCATCAGGAAGAAGCCGTCCGCCGGGGCCATGCGCGGCGCCTCGCCAGGCTCCGGCACGGAGGTGTACAGCCCCGTCACGCGGAATTCCGCCACAGACGGCTCCCCCTGGACAGGCGTTGCCCGGAGCGTCACCGGGAAGAAGACCTCCCCCTCCGGCAGCACCGTTATCGCTGCCAGGAGGGACACGGCTTCCATCCGCACCGGCTGACCCTCGCCGCTCAGGAACGCCACGCCCACATCATCCAGGCGGACAGGCCCGCCCTGCTTGCCCAGCATCAGGTGCAGGAGCACCACGCCGTCCTCCGTTTCAGCCAGGCTCCCCTCCTGCAGCCAGATTTGCTCCTCCTCCGCACAGGCCAGGCAGGTCAGCCCCACCATCAGCGCCAGAAGTGCCGTCAGCAGCTTCTTCAACATACAGATTCCTCCTTATATTCACAAAGACTATTGTAATAGTCCACCTTTGTAATGTCATACTATCACGATAGTCTGCACACTGTCAAGGAGGAAAATGAAGTTGTTACAATCGATCAGTCAGCGACGCACTACGAGGTCACCATGCCGCCGATAGGTGCATCGCATCGCTGCACTCCATCTGCATGCCGGTGATGTTGAAATCCGCGATCTTAACAGGCTCCGGCCTATCAACAGTATATGTATACAGGGGGCTGCGCAGATCCTCCGCTAGCGCAGCATATGCCGTGCACAGCAGCAGGACTGCCATCATGGCACAAGGCAGCTTCTTCATTCACTTTTCCTCCTTTGCTATTTCTTCCATTGTGCACCGCGCCACACTGCCTGTCAACGACTGCGCCTCTCGGCAGGCAGCCCTGAAAAAATCCCGTGTTCGCGTTGACAATACCTCCCCGGCGCGGTATCATGAATAGGTACGAACATACGAACGGGAGAATTGACATGATCGTTCTTGGCATCGACCCCGGCTATGCGCTGATGGGCTGGGGCGTTGTGGAATCCAATGGCAGCCGCATGAAGCTGCTGGGCTACGGCTGCATTGAAACAAAGGCCGGCACTCCCATGCAGCACCGCCTGCGGACGCTCCAGCTGGGCGTGCGCGACCTCACCCTCATGTACCGCCCGGACGAAGTGGCCTTCGAGGAGCTCTTCTTCGCCCAGAACGTCACCACCGCCCTCATGGTCGGCGCGGCCCGCGGAGCCGCCATCATCGCCGCCGCCGAATACACCGAGAACCTCTACGAATATACCCCCATGCAGATCAAGCAGGCCGTCACCGGCTATGGCAAGGCCGACAAAAAGCAGATCCAGCAGATGGTGAAAATGCTCCTGAACATGGACACGATTCCCAAGCCCGATGACGCAGCTGACGCCATCGCCTGCGCCATCACCCACTGCCAGGCGGGACGGATGAGAGAGCAGTTCAGGATGAGGTAAGGCCTCCGGCGGGCAGGGGCGCTGCCCCTGCACCCCGCGAAGGGCATCGTGAAGGCATGTGTCCCCAGTGGGGACTTCGCCGTAGGCGAAAATGCCAAGCGATGTTGGATCTTCGGCCCTTTCGAAACCCATAACGCGATTTTCGTTTTGGGTACCTTTGTGGTTGTGCGCGCGTGGGGCTTTGGCATGGTTGAGCGGCGCACGACGCACGGAGGGTGCGTCGCGCGGGCACGGCTCGCAGAGGGCGAGCCGCGCTGGTGTTGCGCGTTTGTGCGGCTCCAGGGGGCTTCGCCCCCCTCACCCCCTCTGGTCGAGGGCTCGCTGCGCTCGCTTGGTGGGGGGGAACTTGCGCTATGTGTTCAGCATTCATCATTCGTTTCCGGAGGAAATCCCATGTACGCATTCATTGAAGGACAGGTCTGCGAAAAGACCAACAACTCGCTCGTGCTCCTCGCTGGCGGCGTGGGGTATCTGCTCAGCTGCTCCATGGCGACGCTGAACGCCGCGCCGAAGACCGGCGACGTGATGCGCTGCCACACCTGGCTGAGCGTGCGCGAGGACGCCATGGAACTCTTCGGCTTTGCCACCAAGGAAGAGAAGCAGCTGTTCCTGATGCTCATCGGGGTCACAGGCGTGGGCCCGAAGATGGCGCTGGCGCTGCTCTCGACCCTGTCGGTGAGCGACCTGCGGCTGGCCATCGTCATGGAGGACGAGAAAGCCATCTCCCGCGCGCCGGGCGTGGGCAAGAAAATCGCCCAGCGCATTGCCATGGAGCTCAAGGACAAGCTGGGCCAGTTCGAGGCCGTAGGCAGCGCGTCCGCCAGCCCGGTGGCAGCGGTTCCGGCTGCGGCGGACAACTTCGCTCAGGCCATCGCCGGCCTCACCGCCCTGGGCTATACCCCCGCCGAAGCCCGCGATGCGCTTTCGAAGGTTCCCAACAAGGAGGCTCCCGTGGACGAGCTGCTCCGTCTGGCGCTGCGCTCCATGGCAGGCATGTGATAACGGATTGCGAGGTTCATTATGTTTGAAGATCGTTTCATGGATGCAGGCTTTCAGGCCGAGGACGCTGCCGAGCAGAGCCTCCGCCCGAAAACCCTGCGGGACTACATCGGGCAGAACGCCGTCAAGGACAGCCTGAGCATCTACATCCAGGCCGCGCTCTCCCGCCGGGACGCGCTGGATCACATCCTGCTCTACGGCCCGCCCGGCCTGGGCAAGACCACCCTGGCCAACATCGTCGCCTCGGAGATGGGCTCGAACATCCGCATCACCTCCGGCCCGGCCATCGAGCGCCCCGGCGACCTGCTGTCCATTATCACCAACCTCAACCAGGGCGACGTGCTGTTCATCGACGAGATCCACCGCCTCTCCCGCACGGCCGAGGAGGTGCTCTACTCCGCCATGGAGGATTTCGCGGTGGACATCGTCACCGGCAAGGGCCCGATGGCCAATTCGATCCACATGACGGTGCCCAAGTTCACCCTCATCGGCGCGACGACCCGCGCGGGCCAGCTTTCCGCGCCCCTGCGTGACCGCTTCGGCATCCTGTTCCGGCTGGAGATGTACTCCCCCCAGGAGCTGGCGAAGATCGTGGGCCGCAGCGCGTCCATCCTGGGCGTGGAGGCGGAGGACGCGGGCATCCTCGAGATTGCCCGGCGCTCCCGCGGCACACCCCGTATCGCCAACCGCATGCTCAAGCGCGTGCGCGACTATGCGCAGGTGCGCGGCGGCGGCGTGATCAGCCTGGACGTTGCCCGGGAGGCCATCGCCATGCAGGGCGTGGACGAGCTGGGCCTGGATAAGACCGACCGCACCATGCTGACCACGATGATGGACAAATTCGGCGGCGGCCCCGTGGGTCTGGACACACTCGCGGCCACCACAGGCGAGGACGCCATCACCATCGAGGACGTGTACGAGCCGTACCTGATGCAGCTGGGCTTCCTCATGCGCACGCCCCGCGGCCGCGTCTGTACCCCTGCCGCCTGGGAGCATATGGGCCGCATTCAGCCCGGCGCTGCAGATGCACAGGTTAAAATGGAATTATGAGCAACCAGGCGGGGCGCATTCCGACCGCCCCCATGACACCGCTTTCATGGCGCAGCTGCCCCGGCTGCGCCTTTTTTCGTACAATTTTCGGACAGAAACAGCCTTGACGATTTGGTATAAAACTCCTATAATGGATACAGGTCATGATGCGGATCGTTTTCATCCGCTGCGATTATCGTTCATATCAAGGAGGAATTACCATGAAGAAGCTCCTGTCCATGCTGCTGGCCGTGACGATGCTGGCCACCATGATGGTGGGTATGGTGCCCGCCGCGTCCGCTGAGGGCGAGGCGACCACCGCCACCGCGTGGCTGCTGTACTTCGCGTCCAACCACGAGAAGGACTCCGCCAATTTCCCCTGGTGGCCCCAGCACCAGCGCGTTGACCAGCCCGCCAGCGAAACCGGCGTCGAGGCCACCAACGCGGTCATCACCGGCCCCGGCAACTACACCGTTGGCCTCAAGTTCAACTGGCAGAAGGCTGAGGGCGCGATTCAGTTCAACCTGATCATCAACGACGCCGAACGCCTCTTCCCCGGCTATTACGTGGACATCACCGAGATCCGCGTCAACGGTACCCCCATCAACAAGACCGAGAACTACTACGGCACCTACCATGACGACACCAATGCCGGCATGGTGCCCATGTACAACTCCTACTGGGATCCCTTCTTCACCCCCGGTGCGCAGGGCCCTCAGGGCTACCGTTCCTTTGACGGCACCCCCGAGGACGCTTCCCACATGATCATCAACCCCGATGACATCGTGGCGGGCGACACCATCGAGGTGGACTTCATCTTCGCCAAGGAAGCCGGCGCGGCTCCCGAGGAGCTGGGCGAAATGCCCGAGGCCGGCGTGGAGCTGGTGGCTCCCGCGGCGGAGGAGGTTCCCCCGTCCGTTTCCGCCAAGATGCA
>JBGVOA010000280.1:0-4494 GCA_045126095.1 Christensenellales bacterium
GGTATGCGACCGCGTGGTCTTCGGCGAGCTGTTCCGCCTGGAGCAGCGCAGCCTGGAGCGCACCGAGAGCACCATCACCCTGGGCGTGGCGATGCTCAGCGGGCTGGAGAAGTCCCCGTGGCAGCTGGATGCGGCCATGACGGGCCTGATCAACGTGATGGTGGCGCGCCTGCGCCGCGGCGACGTGATCACCCGCCTCAACGCCACGCAGGTGGCCTTCCTCCTGCCCCATGCCACCGAGGCGGACGCCTCCACCGTGGCTGACCGCCTCAAGCGCAGCTTCTATCTGCAATTCCCCGCCGGTTGCACGCTGACCTTTGCCTTCACCGCCGTCAGCGTGGGCAACGGCCCCTGGAAGCCCCAAACGCCATAAAAAACACCGGGACGCATGCGCACCGCACGTCCCGGATATTTTTGCAAATTTTCGCTTATCCCTTGCGCATGTTTGGCCTATCTGGTATAATACATGCATAGAACATACATGTCCAGGAGGTTGCGCTATGAGGATCATGGTCACCGGGGCCACCGGTATGCTGGGTCAGGACGTGCTGCGGGTGCTCAGGGCCCACAAGCATGCATGCCTGGGGGTCTCGTCCGCCGATTTTGACCTGCGGGATGGCGCAGCGGTCCGTGCCGCCGTCCTCGCCTTCCAGCCGGAGGCCATTGTCCACTGCGCCGCCTACACTGCCGTGGACAGGGCCGAGAGCGAGCCGGAAATCTGCTGCGCCGTCAACGGGCTGGGCACGCTCAACATCGCCCGCGCAGCCAGGGCCGTGGACGCAAAGCTCCTGTACATTTCCACCGATTACGTCTTTGACGGCAGCGGCGACGCGCCCCTGGAGACGGACGCCCGCCCCAATCCGCTGAACGTTTACGGCCTGTCCAAGCTCCAGGGGGAGGAGGCCGTCCGCAGCGTCACGCCCGATCACTTCATCCTGCGCGTGTCCTGGCTCTTTGGCCACGGGGGCGGCAATTTTGTGGAGACCATGCGCCGCCTGGGCCGGGAGAAATCGCAGATCACCGTGGTGGACGACCAGATCGGCTCCCCCACCTACACCCTGGATCTGGCGCGGCTCATCGCGCAGATGGTGAGCACCCGCCGCTACGGCACTTACCACGTTTCCAACGAGGGCTTCTGCTCCTTCGCGGACTTTGCCCGCATGATCCTCCGGGCCGACGGCAGCCGCTGCCGGGTCGTGCCCATTCCCTCCGCCCAGTACCCCAGCGCCGCCCGCAGGCCGCTCAACAGCCGCCTGTCGAAGCTTTCGCTGGAGGAAAACGGCTTTGCCCGCCTGCCCATCTGGGAGGACGCGCTGCGCCGCTACATCGTCGGCGACTGACAAAACACAAAGGCCCCCGCCCCGCATTTTCTGCCGGGACGGGGGTCGTCTTCATTGCTTCAGGGCCTCCTCACGCAGGGCGTTGATGGCGTACTTCACCGCCAGGGTGCGGATGCGCGCCCGGTCGCCTGTCAGGTGCAGGGGGATGACATACGCGCCCCGGGCCGTGGCAACGCCCACGAACACCGTGCCCACAGGGCGCTCGGGCGTGCCGCCGCCGGGGCCTGCAAGTCCGGTGGCGCTGACGGCGATGTCCACCCCCAGGCGCTCCCGCGTGCCCCGTGCCATGGCGATGGCCACCTCGGCGCTGACCACATCGTGGGCCTCGATGGTTTCCGCCGGTACGCCCGCCAGCAGGGTCTTCGTGTCCGTCTGGTAGGTGATGAGGCCGCCGCGCACCACCGCCGATGCGCCGGGCACCTCCACCAGGGTGGCGGAGATGAGTCCGCCGGTGAGGCTTTCGCAGGTGGCGCAGGTCCATTGCCGGGCGGACAGGGCCGTCACGGCCGCCTTGGCCAGCGATCCGCCGTCGTCCTCCTCCACGGCGTAAACGACCTTGCCCAGCCGCAGCCGCGCTTCGATCAGCAGCGGCAGCAGCTTGTCCCGCGCCTCTGCCTCGGTTTCGGCGGACGCGGTGGCCCGCAGCATCACCTCGCCCGTTTCGCAGTAGGGCGAGAGGGTCGGGTTCTCCCCGGCCATCAGGTCGCGCAGGCGGCTGTCCACCTCCGATTCGCCCATGCCGAAGATGCGGATGTACCGGCTGACAAGCACGCGCCCGCTGCGCCGCGCCAGCCAGGGCTCCACCTGCTCCAGGAACATCGGCTCCAGCTCCCGGGGCGGGCCGGGCAGGTGGATCACGGTTTTGCCCGCCCCCATGGGCACGATGGCGCCCGGGGCAGTGCCGCGCAGGTTCATCAGCACCTCCGCATCCGGGGTGAACATGGCCTGGGCCAGGTTGTTTTCCGGCATCTCGCGGCCCAGCTGGCGGAAGCGCTCGCGCACCATGGCCTCCGCCTCCGGCCGCAGCACCAGCGCCTGACCGGACACCTTCGCCGTCACCCGCTTGGTGATGTCATCCAGCGTGGGGCCCAGGCCGCCGGAGGTGATGACCACATCCGCGCGGCTGAGGGCCAGGCGCAGCGCCTCCTCCAGGCGTTCTGCGTTGTCCCCCACCACAGTTTGATGGTACTGGCTGACCCCCAGGGCCGAAAGGCGGCGGGAAAGAAAGCGCGCGTTGGTATTCAGCGTCTGCCCCATCAGCAGCTCCGTGCCGATGCAGAGAAGCTCAGCAATCATCAAAAAAACCTCCCCCGAACGCATTGTGTCGGGGGAGGTATTCGCGATGCGGGGCGGATATTCCTGCCGATGCCTCACTGCTCCGTCTTACGCACCAGGCGCTCGTGCATGAAGGCCATCACCGCCAGCACCGCCGCCAGGAACACCGGGAAGAGCCACATGCCCACGCCGCGGCCCAGCAGGCCGAAGACGGGCGGCATGGTGGTGGTGCCCAGATAGGCGGAGGCCATCTGCACGCCGATGAAGGCCTGGGACTTCTCCGCGCCGAAGCGGGCCGGGGTGGCATGGATGATGCAGGGATACACCGGCGCGCAGCCCAGGCCAAAGAACACCATGCCCGCCATGGCCGCGCCCTGCCCCAGGGGCAGCAGCAGCACGACCACGCCCACGCCCATCAGGACAAGGCTGGCGCGCACCAGCTGCGTATCGGTGAACTTCGCCGTGAGGAAGCCGTTGATGGCGCGCCCCACGGTGATGCCGATGTAGAACAGGCTCGCGCAGGTGGCCGCAACCTCCTCCGCCACGCCATGGTGAATCACCAGATAGGTGCTGGCCCAGAGGCCTGCGGTGGATTCCAGCGCGCAATAGCAGAAGAAGGTCAGGATAACCTCCCGCGCGCCGGGCATGCGCAGCAGCTGCGGGAGCCGCACGGGCTTTGCGGGGGACGCGTCCGCCGCATCCGCCTGCTGGCCGGGACGATGCTTCCACATCGGCAGCGTCAGCACGATCACCAGCGTCAGCGCCACCTGCATCACCGAAATGATGCGGTAGCCCACAGGCCACTGCCCGCCGCCGGAGAGCACCCAGCCCATGATGACCGGCCCCACGCTGGTGCCCACGCCCCACATGCAGTGCAGCCAGGACATGTGCCGGCTGGAGTAGTGCAGGGCGACGTAGTTGTTCAGCGCCGCGTCGATGCTGCCCGCGCCCAGGCCATAGGGGATGGCGATGAGGCAAAGCATCCAGAACTCCGTGGAGCAGGAAAAGCCGAAGAGCGCCGCCGCCGTCAGCCCGACGGAGATTGCCGTGACCTTCCCCGGGCCGAGCTTCAGCGTCAGCCGATCAGAAAAGAGGCTGGATATCACCGTGCCGATGGAGATCAGGGTGGAGATGATTCCCGCATATGAAAAAGGCACCCCCATGCCCTCGTACATCACCGGCCAGGCCGAGCCCAGCACCGAATCCGGCAGACCCAGGCTGATAAAGGCGGCGTAGATCACCGCAAGAAGAAGCGTCGTCATGGAAGGCAGCCTCCCTGTCTAAAATGCATCCTGACGGATTGTAGCACATTCCGCCGGGGGATGCAAGGGCAAAAACACAGCCAGACACAGAAGACGTCAGACAAATCGCTTGCATCCCGCCGGAATTGTGATATAATGGTGAAAAATGAAAGGAGCGATTCACCCATGAAGCGCATCATTTCTCTTCTGCTGACCCTCTGCCTGCTGGTGGCCTCCGCCGCAATGGCGGAAGCTCCCGCCACGACCACCGTCACCCTGGAGACGGCCGGCATCACCCTGGATATGCCCTCCAACTGGTACTACGCCGCAGCAGGCCAGGGCGAAGGCTCCTCCCTGGCACAGCTCTTCGGCCTGCCCGGCAATACCCTGGAGACCGTTCTGGCCCAGAACAGCTGGTCTCTCTACGCCACGCTGGACACCACGGAGCAGACCATCCTCTCCCTGACCGTGCTCCCCGGCACGCCCCTGGTGGACATGCGCAGCCAGGATGTGGACATGGATTCCCTGATGGAGGGCTTCGCCTCCGCCTTCACCGTCGGCGAAGTGGTGGAAAGCGGCATCTACCAGACCGAGGAAGCCGCCTACGCCCGTATCCAGTGTGCTGCTGCCGTCCAGGG
>JBGVOA010000281.1:0-2838 GCA_045126095.1 Christensenellales bacterium
GAAGTCCATCTTCAGCAGGCCCAGCTGCTCGATGGTCGTCATGGGGTACTGGGTCGTGATGACCTCGTCGTTGCGCTGCAGGGGGACGAACTCCACCACGGGCTTGCCGGTGATCAGCACGCCGGCGGCATGGGTGGAGGCGTGCCTGGGCATGCCCTCCAGGGTCATGGCGGTGTCGATCAGGCGGGTGACCTCCGGCTGATCCTCATACATGCTTTTGAGCATGGGGGAGACCTTCAGGGCCTTCTCCAGCGTCATGCCCAGGTCGAAGGGCACCGCCTTTGCCACCGCATCTGTGTCGGCATAGCTCATACCCAGCACGCGGCCCACGTCGCGGATGACGCCCTTGGCCGCCATGGTGCCGAAGGTGATGATCTGGCTGACGTGGTCCGCGCCGTACTTGCGGGCCACATAGTCAATGACCTCCTGACGGCGCTCGTAGCAGAAGTCGACGTCGATATCGGGCATGGACACGCGCTCCGGGTTCAGGAATCGCTCAAACAGCAGCTGGTACTTCAGGGGATCCAGCATCGTGATGCCCAGCGAGTACGCCACGATGGAGCCTGCGCCGGAGCCGCGGCCCGGGCCGACCATGATGCCGTTCTGCTTGGCATAGTTGATGAAGTCCCACACGATGAGGAAGTAATCCACATACCCCATGCCGGAGATGACACCCAGCTCGTATTCCAGGCGGGTGTAGGGCTCGTCGCCGGGAGCGGCGTCGGGATAAAGCCGCCGGATGCCCTCCAGGCACAGGCGGTTCAGCATTTCATAGGGGGTCTCGCCGGTCTCCACGGGGTAGGCGGGCAGGCGGGTCACGCCGAACTCGAAGGTTACATTGCAGCGGTCAGCAATGATTTGCGTGTTGTCGATCGCGTCCGGGCAGGCGCGGAAGAGCGCGCGCATTTCCTCCTCGGATTTGACGTAGAGCTGGCGCGTCTCCATCTTCATGCGGTTCTCGTCATCCAGCGTCTTGCCGGTCTGGATGCACATGAGCACTTCCTGCGCGTCTGCGTCCTTTTCTTCCAGGTAGTGGCAGTCGTTGGTGGCGACGAGGGGCACATCCAGCTCGCGGGCCAGGGCGATCAGGCGGGGCAGCACCAGCTTTTCCTCGCGGATGCCGTGATCCATGATCTCGATGTAGAAATTCTCTTTGCCGAAGATGTCCTGCATTTCGCGGACATAGGCCACCGCATCGTCGTGCCGCTCGTCCAGCAGCAGCTTGGGCAGGTCGCCGGAAAGGCAGGCGGACAGGCAGATGAGGCCCTCGTGGTGCTGGCGGATCAGGTCGTAGTCGATGCGGGGCTTGTAGTAGTAGCCCGTCAGAAAGCCCTCGGAGATGAGGTGCATCAGGTTCTCATAGCCGCGGTTGTTCTCGCACAGCAGGATGAGATGGCTGTATTCGCGCTGGGCAGTGGACTTGTCCGTGCGGTCGCGGCAGACGTAGGCCTCGCAGCCGATGATGGGCTTGATCCCCTCGGCGTGCATGGCCTGATAAAAGTCGATACAGCCGTACATCACGCCATGATCCGTGATGGCGCACGAATCCATGCCCAGCGCCTTCACGCGCTGGACAAGCCGGGGGATGCGGCATGCGCCGTCGAGCAGGGAGTACTCCGTGTGCAGATGCAGGTGAGTGAAGGCCATGGCGGGACACCTCGTGCGGTAAAGTCGGAAAATCGGATGTATTCTGATATTATACCACACATGGGCGGCAATGAAAAGGGAACGCCGCCGGGGTGCGGAAAAAATCTGCCGGAAAGTGAAACGTTTGCGGCGCGGTGTGCGTATATATAGGTGAAAGGCTGGTGTGAATTGTAACAAATGCCAGCTGCCTCTTTACAAATCGCCGAAAGGTGATATAATGGTATTGCGAAACGATAAATGCGAGGAGGTATCCCTATGAAGAAGCTGCTTTCTCTGGTGCTATGTGCGCTGCTGCTGCTCACGCCCGTGCTGGGCGCTGCGGCGGAGGAGGACGCGTCCCTGCTGGATCAGCTGTGGGCCATGTCCGACTGCTCTTATCTGGTGGAATGGGGCGTGCTGACGGACGCGGAGGCTGCCATGCTGTCCGCTGACAAGGCAGCCGTGGAGGCGGGTCGCGAGCTCGTCCGCACGGCGACGGTCACCACCGGCCCTCTGACGGGCAATCCGGACGGCGACGCTGCGCTGGCGGCCCTGTTGGAGCGGGCGACGTTCGTCGAGCGCTCCCAGCGCAACGAGGAAACCCTGGCCCTGCTGCTGGACGGCGAGGAGGCGCTCACCTTCTCCCTGGGTGAGCAGGACGGCCTGTACGTGCTGGGCAGCAGCCTGCTCCCCGGCGCGGTCAGCCTGAACGCGGCTGACCTGGAGACCCTGCCCACCCGTCTGGTGACGGCGGCGCAGGAAAACGGCCTCATCAGCAGCCAGGAGGCCATGCAGTTCGGCATGATGATGGGCGGCGACGTAATGTCCTTTGGCATGGCGATGCCGACGTGGGTGCGCCTGCTTGGGCTTGAGGTGGATGTCTCTGCGCTTGACCTCACCGCCTGGAATGCGGTGCTCGCGGGCGTGCAGGAGCGCATTCGCTCCTTTGATATGACGATCGGCGCTGAGGTTCCGGTGTGCTGGGTTGGCAAGGATGATGTTCTGCAGCCTGCTGACTGCGATGCTGCCGCGCGCGTTTGGATGGTCACGGTTACCCCGGAGGATGTGACGGATTTCGTCCGCGCGGCCCTCATCACCGTGCGCGACAACCCGTCCCTGGCGGATGCGCTGGCGGAACTGCTGGACTACAACCGGATGGCGGCACTCTACGGCGACATGGGCTCATTCACCGAGGAAGTGATCAATCCGCTG
>JBGVOA010000282.1:0-3164 GCA_045126095.1 Christensenellales bacterium
TCGTCGCGGCGCTTCTTCTGATCCTTCATCAGGGCCTGCATCATCTTGGAGGACTCGTACCAGAAGTCGTAGTTGCCCACGTACAGCTTGACCTGGTGGAAGTCGATATCGACGATGTGGGTGCAGATGTTGTTCAGGAACCAGCGGTCATGGGACACGACGATCAGCGTGCCGGGGAACTCCATCAGGAAGTCCTCCAGCCAGGCAACGCTGCGGTTGTCCAGGTTGTTGGTGGGCTCGTCCAGCAGCAGGATGTCGGGGTTGCCGAACAGGGCCTGCGCCAGCAGCACCTTCACCTTTTCGCCACCCTTGAGGTCGCCCATGATGCTGTAGTGCATGTCGGCGTCGATGCCCAGGCCGGTCAGCAGGGTCGCTGCGTCGGACTCAGCATTCCAGCCGTCCATCTCGGCGAATTCGCCCTCCAGCTCAGCCGCGCGCTCGCCGTCCGCATCGGAGAAATCCTCCTTGGCGTACAGCTCGTCCTTTTCCTTCATGATGTCGTACAGACGCTGGTTGCCCATGATGACCGTATCCATGACGGTGTAGGCGTCGTACTTGAACTGATCCTGCTTCAGGGTGGACATACGCTGGGTGGCGGGGTAGGTCACATTGCCCGTGGTGGGCTCCAGCTCGCCGGACAGGATACGCAGGAAGGTGGACTTGCCCGCGCCGTTGGCGCCGATGACGCCGTAGCAGTTGCCGGGCAGGAACTTCAGGTCAGCGCCCGCAAAGAGCTTCTGGCCGCCGAAGGTGAGGGATACGTTGTTGACTGTCAGCATGATGGTCTCCTTTATATCAAGGGTCGTTTTGACATAAGCACATACAGGGTCATTATAGCACACCTTTGGCGGAAATGGAAGGGGCGAACCAGAATTCTTTTCGCTGCCCCCGCCTCAAAAAGCAGGCCGCCTGACACCTTGCGCATGTCAGGCGGCCTTTGTGTATGTCAGTCGATCATCAGCTCCACCGGGCAATGGTCGCTGCCCATCACCTCCGGGTGGATGCATGCGCTCGTCAGCCGCTCGCGCAGCTTCTCCGACGCAATGAAGTAGTCGATGCGCCAGCCGACATTCTTCTCCCTGGCCTTAAACATGTAGCTCCACCAGGTGTACGCGTCCGCCTGATCCGGATGGAAGTGGCGGAAGGTATCAATGTAGCCTGCATCGATGACAGCGGTCAGCTTGTCGCGCTCCTCCTGGGTGAAGCCGGCATTGCGCGTGTTGCTCTTGGGGTTCTTGAGGTCGATGGGCTTGTGGGCGACGTTCAGATCGCCGCAGTACACCACCGGCTTCGTCTCCTCCAGCGAGCGGATATAGCCCAGGAACGCATCCTCCCAGGCCATGCGCCAGTCCAGACGGGTCAGTTCCCTTTGGGAGTTGGGCGTGTAGACCGTCACCAGCCAGAAATCCGCGAACTCCAGCGCGATCACGCGGCCCTCGTGGTCGAACTCCTCCACCCCGATGCCGTAGCGAACGCTCAGCGGCTCCACCTTTGTGAACACCGCCGTGCCGGAATAGCCCTTCTTCTCGGCGTAGTTCCAGTACTGGTGATAGCCGGGCAGGTCAAGGTCATGCTGACCGGCCTGGAGCTTGGTCTCCTGCAGGCAGAAGACGTCCGCGTCCAGCTTTGCGAAGTCCTCCATGAAATTCTTGCCGAGGATGGCGCGCAGGCCATTGACATTCCAGGAAATGAGCTTCATACACATTCGTCCCCATTGTGATATTGCGAAGACATGCTGCAATCCACCTCATCACCGCCTGCGGGCGGAGCTTCCCCTCAAGGGGATGCCAAGGCATGCCGCAACGACGCCTTCCCCTTGAGGGGAAGGTGGATTCGCCGTCAGGCGAAGACGGATGAGGTGGACCGCTGCAAACCGCAGCCTCTCCACAGCTGCATTATAAACATTTTTCCGTCGATTGAAACAAAATCAGCCCACAATGCCCGGCACCTGATACCGGATGCGCATCTCCGGCGGCTTTTCCAGCACCGCGCGGTAGTTGATATCCCAGTCGATGCTGCCGTCGTTGACGTTCACGCCGTCAGCGGGGGGCGCGAAGAGCTTCATGGTCAGGGTGCAGGGCGCATCGATCTTCTTGTTGAAGAAGGCGCTCATCATGTCGATGGTCTTCGTGCCGGGGGCCTTGTAGAACCACTTGCCGTTCAGCTCCACCATCAGGCCGATCTCCTGCTCCACGGTCATCTCGCAGAACTCCGGGTTCGCCTCGAAATGCACGGGGATGGCGACGCCGTCCGCATCCTCGCTGCTGCCCCAGCGGAGCTTGGCCGGGAAGGCAGCTTCCTCGCCCTCGGTCATGGCAGGCATGAACCACGGATCGTGCAGCACCTTGTCGCGGTACATGGCCAGCATCGGCTGCTCAATGCCCACAGCCTTGTTGTTGGGATCCTCGATCTCCAGGCCCAGGCGGCCGCGGTCGCGGAACTGGTACATGCTGATGCCCTTGAACCAGTCGACCTTGTTGTCGCGCCAGTAATGGGCAAAGCGGACGACGGATTCACCCTGCATGCGGGGGCCGGTGACGTCGCCGTCGGTGTTGAACTCGGCGGTGATCATCGGACGGCGCTCCACGGTCAGCTCGCAGGCGCGCTTGTAGGTACGGGTGAACTGGTCCACCAGCTTCTGCACGCTGTCGCACTTCCAGCCGCCGGCGTCCACCTCAGCCACGTCCACGGGCCAGCCATAGTGCAGCGCCAGGTAGGTGTCGCAGCTCCAGAAATCCGCGACAGGATAGCAGCCCTTGAAGGCCTCCTCCTGCTCCATCTTGCCGCTTTCCAGGCCCCAGCCGCCGCAGAAGATGGTGCGGACATTGGGCGCCTCCGCCTTGATGATGCCCGCAAACCGCGCGAAGAACGCGCCCACCTGCTCGAAGCTGTAGCGCTTGTTGTGCTGGAACCAGCTGCCGCAGCACTCGTGGTTGATGCGGATCATCATGCGGCCATAGGACTTCAATTGACGGGCGATCTCGCGCAGCTCGTCGTCACCCAGGCCGCAGTCCAGCGTCAGCGTCAGCAGCACCTCCTGACCATGGCGGCGGATGTCCTTCATCTGCTCGAAGGGCTGACCGTTCGCGCCATAGGGGAAGTAATCGTCGTAGGGGTAATCCCACGCGCCGGAAATATCCTTGTCCTTGTAGTACTCGCTGATG
>JBGVOA010000283.1:0-2122 GCA_045126095.1 Christensenellales bacterium
TCGGGATCGGTCATGTCCTTGAGCATGGTGAAGGAGACGGAGCAGCAGTTGCGGGAGAAGAACTGCTTGTTCATGATGTAGCGGTTGATCTCCGGGTGCTGGCTGACGGTGCGGACGAAGGCAGCGATGATGATCTGCATGAACGTGACCTTCTCGCCCTCCGCGCCCTTCTTGGCGATGTAGCGGGCCATCAGCTCGTAATCAGCGCGGTGCTGCAGGAAGACCTGCGCATCGCAGCGCATGGGCATCAGGAAGGGGGTGATGCGGACGACGGGGTCGATATCCTTCACGCGGCGGCCATCAGGGCGGAATCCGAACATGGGCATTTCTCCTCTTTTGCGCAGATTTGGTATGTAAATCGCTTCAAAACGACATCATTCCACAATCTATTTTATCTGTGAATTGAGTTTTGTCAAGATGGACGGCGCACAAGATTTCGCTGCGCAGAATTCACTGCCGCTTGCCCAGCCGCACCGTCTTGAGCCTGAGCGCCGGGGCCTCCACGCAGCGCCAGCTCCAGGCGGACAGGGGCAGCACCAGCAGCAGCGTCACGGCGAAATTCGCCATGGGGGCCATTTCCGGCCAGATGTGAATAAGCAGCTGCTGGATGGGGTAGCTGTACAGGTACATGCCCAGGGAGAGGTCGCCCAGGCGGCTGAAGCCGCTGCACAGGGGCGAGCCCGCCAGGTAGATGACGAGGTACGGAATGGCGGCGACATACACGATCCTCGCCACGCCGAACACGCCGCCCAGGATGAGCGCCAGGAGCGATATCACCGCCAGATACCAGCGGCGCGGCACCTGCTGGCGGTAGGCGTAAAGGAGCGTGCCGGAGAAGAAATACAGTCCCGTCTCCACAAAGCGCGGGTAGTTCCAGGCGCTGAGCACCCACAGGCGCACGTCCTCCACGCGCCACAGGTAGGTGCCGAAGCCCGCCAGCAGCACATGCAGCGTCAGGAAAAAGGCATAGCAGACGATGTACGTCGGGCGGCGGCGGTACAGGGTGGTGAGCATCAGCAGGGCCATGAACAGGTACAGGCTGACCTCGTGCTTGATCGTCCACAGGCTGACGTTGAGGCTGTGGGTGGGGTTCCCGGCGAATACGCCTTCGATCCCCCACTGCTCGCCCTGCATGTTGAGCGCGGCCCAGTTCTTCATCCAGGTGACGGGGCCGCCGGGGCCCATGCGCAGGTATTCGCCGAAGGAGCCCACATAGGCCAGTCCGCCGACCAGCAGCGCCGAAAAGGCCAGCGCGCACAGGAACGCCGGCAGGATACGCAGCGCCCGCTTGCCCAGGAAGGTCAGCGGATTCTTGCTGCGCACCGCGCTCTGGCAGATCAGGAAGCCGCTGATGGTGAGGAAGCCGTCCACCGCCAGGGAGCCCTCGTTCATCTGTCCGCCGGTGAAGGCAGACAGGGGCGTGGCGCGGGCAAGCAGCGTGTGGCTGTGGCAGAGGATCACCAGGGCCGCCAGCACAAAGCGCATCAGGTGGAAGCTGTTGCGGGAGGAGGAATAGGGCGCGTCCATTGTCGGCACGCCTCCTTTGCATCGTTCATTGGGTTTATTGTAGCAAATGCTGCAGAGGATGTCAAATCGGCGGACACAAAAACGCCGCACCCATTGCGGGCACGGCGTATGCGGGTATCAGTCGTTGGCCTCGGACAGGCTCTTGTCGCGGATGAAGAGCACCAGGGAGCGCTCGCCCGCATCGTAGATGACGTTGGCGTCCAGCGTGCGGCTGAGGAAGTCGCCGGTAACGAGCACCTGGCCGTTCTGGCAGCGGACATCATCCGCATCCAGGGGTACGCTGCGGCCGTCCACCGTCACGCGGACGCTTCCGCCCGCCAGCAGCAGCTGCATTTCGTACCCCGCGGCCTGCACGGTGAAGCGTCCCTCAGCCTCGGAGCCCTGCATCGTCCAGCCCTCGTAGCAGTCAGCCAGATCGCGCAGGGAGATCACCGCCTCGCCATGCTGATTCTGCCAAAGCGGAGGGCTCATGGGGGTCTGCGCGCCGTCCACCAGCTGGGTGATGGTCAGCAGGCGGCCGGTTTTGCCGAAAATAACCATGGCGTCCGGCACCTGGGTGAGCACGAAGGGCGCCACCGCCGCAGGGGCTGCGGGC
>JBGVOA010000284.1:0-1026 GCA_045126095.1 Christensenellales bacterium
AAGGCGCGCTGGGAAAGCGAAAAGAACGCCATCGGCAAGGTGACGAAGCTCCGCGAGGAGATTGAGCGGGTGAATGCCGAGATGGAAAAGGCCGAGCGCAGCTACGATCTGAACCGGGCCGCTGAGCTCAAGTACGGCGAGCTGCCCCGCCTTCAGAAGGAGCTGGCGGCGGAGGAGGCCATCGCCGAGCAGTCCAAGGGCGAGGACAGCCTCCTGCGTGACCGCGTCACCGAGGAGGAGATCGCCCGCATCGTCGGCCGCTGGACGGGCATCCCCGTCAGCAAGCTGATGGAGGGCGAGCGCGAGAAGCTGCTGCACCTCGAGGATGTGCTGCACGAGCGCGTCATCGGCCAGGATGAGGCCGTCACCCGTGTGAGCGAAGCCATCCTGCGTTCCCGCGCCGGCATTCAGGACCCGAACCGCCCCCTGGGCAGCTTCCTGTTCCTGGGCCCCACCGGCGTGGGCAAGACCGAGCTGGCCAAGGCGCTGGCTCAGGCGCTCTTCGATGACGAGAAGAACATGGTGCGCATCGACATGTCCGAGTACATGGAGAAGTTCAGCGTGTCCCGCCTGATCGGCGCACCTCCCGGCTACGTCGGCTACGATGAGGGCGGCCAGCTGACCGAGGCCGTGCGCCGCCATCCGTACAGCGTGGTGCTCTTCGACGAGGTGGAGAAGGCTCATCCGGACGTGTTCAACGTCCTCTTGCAGGTGCTCGACGATGGCCGCAAGACCGACTCCCAGGGCCGCACGGTGGACTTCAAGAACACCATCCACATTATGACCTCGAACCTCGGCAGCGAGTATCTGCTGAACGGCATCGAGGACGGCGAGATCACCGAATCCGCCCGCGCCTCCGTCGACCGGCTGCTCAAAACGCACTTCCGCCCGGAGTTCCTCAACCGCATCGACGAGATCGTGTACTACAAGCCCCTGTCGAAGGAGCAGATCGGCTCCATTGTGAAGCTGATGCTGAACGGCCTTAACAAGCGCCTTGCCGACAAGCAGCTGCGCGTGGAGCTGACC
>JBGVOA010000285.1:0-2549 GCA_045126095.1 Christensenellales bacterium
CATGACCAGCACCGAGGGCATCTACCAGAACCCTGCCGACCCCACGACCCTTGTCCGCGATGTAACAGGACGCAACGTGGAGGAGCTGGAAACGGCCGTGCGCAAGCTGCAGGCCAACTGTGTGGGCGCCTCCCGCGCGGGGGCCAACGGCGCCAGGGCCAAGCTCGAATTTGCGCTCAAGTCCGCCAAGCAGGGCACCACCGTCATTATCGGCCATGCGCGCCACCGCCTGAGCGATCTGGTCAGCGGACGCGTGGCCTGCACCCGCATCGGTGTGGAGTGATCGTATGACTTTGCAGGATTCCATCCGCTATTTCACCGAGGAAACGCATATCATGCCCTGCCTGTCCGTGGCCTGCGGAGATGCAGGGCGCTTTGTGTGCGAGCGCGGCGGCATGCAGGACGAAAACGGTACGCCGCTCACCGAGCGCAGCCTCTTCGATCTGGCCAGCCTGACCAAGCTCTTCACGGGCCTTGCGGTCATGCGCCTGCACGAGGAGGGCCGCCTGGAGCTGGCGCGGCCCGTGACAGCTTATGCGCCGCAGTTCGCCCATTTGGCGGACGTCACCGTGGCGCAGGTGCTGGGCTTTGAGGTTGCCCTGACCACCCCGGGCCGCGTGGACGCCCAAAAGACCCCGGCCGAGGCGCAGCAGACGCTGTTCGCCATCCAGCCGGGGCCGGTTACAGGCAGGGCTTATTCGGACATGCACGCGATGGTGCTCCGGCACGTCGTCGAGGGCGCGGCCCAGGAGACGCTGCTGGATGAAGTGCAGCGCGTCATCCTGAACCCGCTGGGCATGGCGGACACCTTCTGCGTGGTGCCGGAGAACCGCCTGGCTGATTGCGTCCGCTATGACAGCGAGCACCGCATCGAGCGGGGACGCTACATTCTCCGCGAAGGGCTGGCGGCGGGCATTCCCCACGACCCGAAGGCTGCGCGGCTTTACCCGGATTTCGCCGGGCATGCGGGCCTCTTTTCCACCACGGCGGACATGGTGAAGCTTTGCCAGGGCCTGCTGCAGGAGAAGGTTGTCAGCCGCAGCACGCTGGTTGAGATGAGCCGCAACCGCACGGGCTTCCGCCGGGCAGACGGCAGCTATCAGCAGTACCTGGGCGCGCAGTGCTATGTGCTGCATCCCGTGCAGTACTTCAGCGAGATTCCCGTGTACGAGAGCGAATGCGCCATCGGTCTGAGCGGCTTCACCGGGCATCACGTCTCGGTGGACGTGGGCACGGGCGTGTTTGCGCTCTTCCTGGGCAACCGGGTGCTGAACCGCCTGACGGTGCTGCTGCCCGAGGAGGGCAAGGCTGTCACCGATTACGGGCTGAATCCGGACGGTACGGGCCAGGTGCTTTGGCCGGACGGTTCGCTTGTGTGGTCGTCTGTGGATTACGTGCACCATAAGGACGTACACTTCCACCGAGCAGTGGCGAGTGAGCTGGGTCTTCCCCCGCTGCGGTGACGGGCGCGGGCACGTCCACGGCAGCAGCCAGGCCGTCTGGATCGTCGTAGGTGGCGATGGCGGGCAGCATGCCGGTGAATTCCGTGGCGCTGGCAAGGGTGCCTTCCAGGTCGATGGTGTTCAGATCGCGTTCCGTGGTCATGGGATCGCCTCCTTTCGGAGGTAGCATGGCCGCCGGAACGCGTTTTGTATGCGGGGGATTTCTTCCACGCGCGCATGCTGTCCGCTGAGGGGCGTGGGGAGGAAATGCGCGCCAGGGGCTTGCAAAACGCAGAAAATATGCTATACTGTAGATGGTCAAAGAAAGTCAGAACACAAGGAGGTTGACCGCGATGAAGCTGAGCGATTCGATCGAGACCTTTATCAAGACGCTGCTGGCGGAGGATTCGCCCCAGGTGGAGCTGAAGAGGAGCGAGCTGGCGGAATATTTCGGCTGCGCGCCCAGCCAGATCAATTATGTGCTGGCGACGCGCTTTTCGCCCGATCACGGGTATATCACCGAGTCCCGCAGGGGCGGGGGCGGCTACATCCGCATTGTGCGGGTGGTGCAGTCCGGCGCGCAGACGCTGATGCACCTGATCAACGAGCGCATCGGGGATTCCATCAGCGAAATGGAGTCCGTGCGGCTGATCCAGCAGCTGGTGGAGAAGGGCGCCGCCACGCCCCAGGCGGCGGAGGTGATGCGGGCGGCCATCTCGGCCCAGGCGCTGTCCATCCCGATTCCGGAGCAGATCAAGGACGCCATCCGCGCCCGCACGATGAAGAGCATGCTGCTGGCCCTGGCCCGCAGCAGCGCACAGCAGGGAGGGCAGAAGAATGTCTGAATTTGATCAGGAGCGCGTGCCCTGCGAGGAGTGCGGTCAGCATGACGCGGTGTGCACCGTGGCGGTGATGATGGGCAAGCAGGTGCTGCACCGCAAGCTGTGCCAGGCCTGCATGGCCAAGACGAGCATGTCCATCGCATCGGGCAACATCGGCCAGGTGCTGGGGGCGCTGGTGGCTGCGGCGAAGAACGCGGCTCAGGCGGCGACTCGTCAGGCGGAGGAAAACGCCCCGGCGGACGCAGCCTCCGAGGAGGCTCCGGGC
>JBGVOA010000286.1:0-5559 GCA_045126095.1 Christensenellales bacterium
AGAATACCGCTTGGGCGTGCGCCGTTCTGGAAGAACTTCGAGCCGTACTCCTCGGCGGCGATGCCCAAGCCGATGGCATTCTTCTCCAATGCAATGGGACTGTAGCCCATAATGCCGTCAAAGCCAAGGCCGGGAATGTGCAGCACATCCTCGGGATTCAGCTGTACCGCGCCACCCTCCGTGGTGGTGTAGGTGTAGGTCAGCCTGCCGCTGGAATCCCTGTCCACCTCCATGCGATCCGGCAGCAGCGGATACAGGCCAAGGATGCTGGTCTTGCCGCTTCGGATGATCTGACTGTAGGAATTGCCCCACAGGAGCAGGTGGCTGAGCATCGTTTCCCGCCAGACAAAGCTGGACATTTCGGGATTAGGCTCATCGTGAAGCAGACGGTACAGTGGATGCGTCACGGATTTCTGACTGCCGTTTTCCGTGGCTTCATACACGCCCACCGGCAGACTGGCGATGGTTTCGGCGATCACGCGCACGCAGGCGTATACCGTGGACACCTGCACGGCGTTTCGCGGATTGACGGATTTCCCAGAGGTGGAGGAGCCGAAGTAGAAAGTCGGCGCAGCGGATACCGCGTCACGAGGCTTGTCCCGTGCGCGGAACAAACCGAGAAAAGGATTTTTCATAAGCACCTCCTATGAAAATAACGCAAATTATGATAAAATAGATTGAAAGCTAAAATGAATTGAGGTGTCGTAGTAATGTCCAAGCAGTTAAGTGAAGTTCAGGTGCTGAACGCGCTCAATATACCCGATTTTCGTCATATGACCAAAGAGAAGGTAATGTCCTTTGCATCCATGTTGCAAGATATGGAACCGGAAGTCGCCAAAAAGGCTCTCGAGCAATTCCCTGAATTTGCCAGAATGGCGCTGGAAGCCTTGCAAGATTACAAGGGAATCATTGAAAAGGCACAAGATGCGGCTTCTGCCAGTAGCAAACAGTGTCTTGACCTCTACCAAGAAGTGATTCAAGCATTGAAAGTATGTCTTAGTAAGGAAGAATTGCCATTTGAAGAGAAAAAGTATTACATCGAGAAAATGATGGAAGTTGCAAAGATGGCCGAAGTCAAGGACACCGAAGGTAAGCAATTTAACTGGAGACTTGTTGGCGCAGGCGCTCTTGCTGTTATCACGGTAATTGGTATAGGAGCATCTCTGCTCGGTGGAAAAAGTGATTTTCATCTGCCCGGCAAAAAATCATAAGCCACTACCTGTTTTTCGATCATGGCAGTCCTTGCAAAGGGGCTGCCAATTTTGTTCATCCCAGAACAGCTTCATATCGCCACGGTGTGGGATGATATGATCGACCACCGTTGCGGGCGTCAGCTTGCCCTTTTTCATACACTTCGCGCACAGCGGATGCTTTTCAAGAAAATGCTTTCGGGCTTTACGCCAGCGAGAATCATACCCGCGTGAATCCGCGCCGCCGCGCATGCGGTCAGAGGAAAATTGAATATGCTTGGAACAATAAACGCCCTTGTCGCACAGATTCGGACATCCCGGATAGCGACAGGGGCGTTTTGGTGCTTTGGGCATGCGTGTCACCTCACCAATCCAATGTCAGTAGACCGCGATCATCATAGACGCTGCCGCCGTTCAAATTTCGCTGCGCCCGGTCAAGCGCCATGACGAGGGCAACCACGCCGTCAATCTTCTCGGTGGATTTTTCCTTGTCGGGCTTGATGTTTCCGGCGGGATCGGTGCGGACGAATACGTTATCCATGCACCAGCGCAGGATGGGATGCCCGTCGTGCCGCAGGGACTGTTCCAGCACAAGGCGCATCAGGTCTTTGGTCGGGTTGCTCATATCCTTGAAGCCCTGACCGAAGGGCACCATCGTAACCCCATCGTCCTGCAGGGCCTGTACCATCATGCTGGCGTTCCATCTGTCCACGGCAATTTCGCGGATATTGAACATGCGCCCAAGGTTGACGATGTACTGCTCGATAAAGCCGTAATGAACCACGTCGCCTTCTGTGGTCAGGATGATGTTTTGCCGCTGCCACACGTCATACGGCACATGGTCGCGGCGCACGCGCAGCGGGATGGTATCCTCCGGAAGCCAGAAGAAGGAGAGCGTCCGATAGACCGGGTCGCGCTCGGTCGGCGGGAACACCAGCACAAAGGCCGTCAGGTCGCTGGTGGACGACAAGTCCAGCCCGCCGTAGCAGGCGCGACCGATCAGGCTGTCCATGGTGTATTCCTCACAGCAGGCGTCCCACTTGTTCATGGGCATCCAGCGCACGGCGGTGTTTGTCCATTGGCACAGATGGAACTGACGGAACTGGATTTCCTCGGCAGGATTTTCCTTCGCCGATTCGCATCGCTGCTGATAATATTCAAAGTCCACGGTGCGACCGATGGACGGATTCGCCATCGCCCAGACCGCAGGATCTGTCCAGTCCGCATCATCAGGTGCAGAATACAGCACCGGATAGAAAGTACTGTCATGCTTACGGCCTGCCAAAATATCAGCGGCCTTGGCGTGCTGCTCATAGCAGATGCTGGTGCGGTCGTTACCCGCTGTGGTGATGATGAAGTTGAGCGGCTGCTTACGCGCTGCGCCGGAGCCCTTCGTCATAACATCAAACAGCTTCCGGTTGGGCTGGCCGAGAAGCTCATCGAAAATACAGCTGTGGACGTTGTAGCCATACTTGCTGGCCACATCTGAGGAAAGCGCCTGATAGATACTGCGAGTAGGCATATACACCAGCCGCTTTTGCGATTCGACGATTTTGATGCGCTGCATCAAAAGCTCAGACTGCAGAACCATATCCTTTGCAACGTCAAAAACAATGCTGGCCTGCGCACGGTCATTCGCGCAGCCGTAGATTTCTGCGCCTTCTTCATTGTCGGCACAGAGCATGTACAGCGCGACCGCAGCAGCCAGCTCGCTTTTTCCGTTTTTCTTTCCGATTTCAATGTAGGCAGTATTGAACTGCCGGTAGCCGTTCTCTTTGATCACGCCGAACAAATCTCGGATGATCTGCTCCTGCCACGGGAACAGGTAGAAGGGCTTTCCTGACCACACGCCCTTCGTATGCTTGAGCGACTGGATGAACAGCACCGCACGGTCTGCGCGATTCTTATCATAATGGGAAGTCGGCAGCATGAAGGGCGTCGGCTTGTATTGGTATTTTTCAGTTTTCTTCATCTGCGGTTTCTTCCTCAACAATAATCACATCATCCAGACTGGTGGAGGTCAGGATCTGCTCCATGGGGTCAAGTTCCTTTTTGGTCTTTTCCACCGTCAGGGCATTGGCGATGATCGCCGTGCGGTTGGCGGGTGTCAGGCCAAACTCCGCAGCCAGCGATTTCACCTCGGCAAAGGCAGCGCGGGCAATGGCGATATAGGGATTCGGTCTGATGCGGTCGCCGTCGCGGTAGACCATGCCCAGCTTGCTGACCTCTTGTTCCGCTTCCTTCCATCGGGCGTATGCCTGACAGTAGCCAGCGAAGGGCACGGCGTCTGCGCTGGTCAGGATACCCGCGCCGATCAGCACAGGTGCCAGCCGCCGCCATTCCTTTTTTGCTTCGGGCTCCAGCCAGTTGGGACAGCGGAGCATGGTCACCTGCGGCATGGGTTCCAGCTCATTGAGCGGACGCTTGCCGGGGTTGCCTTCCAGCTTTTTCAGGGCGGTCGGCTTGGGCTTCCGTCCACGCTTCGCCATGGGCATCACCTCCGATCAGGACATATGCACCACCTCCGACGGTATGGTTGGTCAGTTTATTCAGCGGGATTGGCTTCCCGGTATGCTTCCTCATAGGTCAGCTCTTTGCCATCCCGCAGGCAGCGGATGCGGCTGGCATCGCCGTTCTCATGCAGACGGAACCGCTCCACGATGACCGATGCATACTTGGGGTCAAGCTCGGTGGTGTAGCAGATGCGATCTGTTTCCTCGCAGGCAATGAGCGTGCTGCCCGAGCCGCCGAAGGTGTCGAGTACCACAGCGTTGGGCGCGGTGCTGTTCTTAATGGGATAGGCCAGCAACGGGATGGGCTTCATGGTAGGATGCAGGCGGCTTTGCGTCGGGCGGTCAAAATTCCACACGGTGGTCTGCTTGCGGTCGGAAAACCATTTATGATTACCATTGGGCAGCCAGCCGTACAGCACCGGCTCATGCTGCCACTGATAGGGTGAACGGCCCAGCACCATGGTGTTCTTCACCCAGATGCAAACACCTGAAATGTGAAAGCCTGCTTCCTTGAATGCCCGCCGGAAAGTAAGCCCTTCGGTATCTGCATGGAAGATGTACGCAGATGCGCCCTGCGCGAGATGCGGGACGATGTTTTGAAAAGCATCCAAGATGAATTGAAAAAAGGCTGCGTCCTCCATCTTATCGTTTTGTATTTTGAGCGCGTCCTTGGTTTTGCCAACGTAATCACAGTTGTAGGGCGGGTCGGTCAGAAGCAGATTGGCTTTTACATCGCCCATGAGCATATTCAGATCAGCCTCACTGGTCGCGTCGCCGCATACCAGATGATGCCGACCGAGGAACCAGTGATCGCCGGGAAGCACGAACGGATTCTGTGCATCCGGGTCGATCTCCGGCTCGTCATCCTTGACATTTTTGTCAAACACCTTGCTGAACAGGTCGTCGATCTCGGCTGCATCAAAGCCGGTGCTGTCCAGATCGTAATTGGCATTTTGCAGATTCTGCAGCAGATCGGCCAGCGCCACAGGCTCCCACTCGCCGGTGGCTTTGTTGAGCACGATGTTGAGCGCCTTTTCGTCTTCAGGCTTTTCAATGTGAACGACCACGCATTGTAACTCGGTTGCGCCCTCGGCGGTCAGCACCTTGTAGCGCTGGTGTCCGCCAACGATATTGCCTGTGACCTCGTTCCAGATGATGGGATCAACATATCCGAAGTCGGTCAGGCTGCGCTTGATTTTTTCATACGCGGCGTCGCCCGGCTTCAGGTCTTTGCGCGGATTGTATTTGGCAGGCTTCATCTGCGAAACGGGAATGGTGCGGATGTCCATGCCGGTGTTGATCTTTGCCATAACGATCTCCTTCCAACAGAAATAGTGACTTCAAGCCCTTTCGAGGGGCTTTTTTTCATTTTGGGTCAGCGGAATTTCTTCATTATATATAGCCGCTTGTGCGCATTTTTCAAAGGCCGAAAAAACGCCTTGAATTTTGCGAAATTTCACACGAGAGGGGGCCGCGGTCTCCAGCGGGCACACCCAAGGATCGGACTACCCCTACCCCCGGCACAGCATTCAGCAGGCGGGCGCGGCGGCACACCACCCTGTGGCTCGGGGCGCGGCTACCCGGCGGGCGGGCTACCGGGGCACAGCCAGCGCGGGCGGCTACCCCGGCGGGAGCAGCGTATACCGGGCGCGGCGGGCTATCCGGCGGGCGGCTACGTCCGGGGCGATACGGGGCGCACGTGGCGCGGCGGCTACCGGGGCGGGCGTATATACCCAGCGGCGGGCTACCGAGGCAAACGGGGCGGCTGTAGCCCCAACGTGGGCGGCTACCGGGCGCGGGGCTTCCTCCGGCGGCGCGGGCGGGCTACCTGTGCCGGGGCGTATACCGGGCGGGGC
>JBGVOA010000287.1:0-3767 GCA_045126095.1 Christensenellales bacterium
TCGTCGCCTACACCCGCGCGGGCTTCCTCAAGCGCATGCGCCCGGACGTGTACCGCAAGAATCCCCTGCCCACCCGCGAGGAAAACGAGGGCGAGAGCGCCGAGTTCCTCTTCATGTCCTCTACCAGCGAAACGCTGCTGATCTTCACCGACCACGGCAACTGCTACCCGCTGCCGGTCGCGAGCCTCAACGAGTGCAAGCCCAAGGATCGCGGCCAGCTGCTGACCGGCGTGCTGGCAGGCCTGGAGGATGGCGAGAAGGCGCTGTGGATCTCCTGTCTGCGCCTGGTGGACGCCGGCCATATGCCGGACTTCCTCTTCGTCACCAAACAGGGCATGGTCAAGCGCACCGCCGCTGTGGACTATGACGTGCGCAGCAAGAAATTCGCCGCCGTCACCCTCAAAAAGGGCGATACGCTCATGGCCGTCATCCCCGCCGCCACCCGCGACGATCTGCTCATGCTGACCCGCAGCGGCATGTGCATCCGCTTTGCGCTGGACACCGTGCCCACCCAGGGCCGCATCAGCGCGGGCGTGAAGTGCATGCAGGTGGACGATGCAGACGAGCTGCTGTGGGTGGGTCAGCTCGCCGATACGGAGCAGATGGTGCTGCTCACCGACCGCGGCTACGCCAAGCGCCTGCTGGCGGTGGACTTTGAAAAGCAGAACCGCAACGGCAAGGGCGTCAAGTCCTTCTACTTCAACAAGAACGGCTCCAACGGACGCTGCCTGGCCGGTATCGTCAAGGTGGAGAAGGGCCCCTGCGACCTCATCATTTCCCAGGCCAAGTCCGCCCCCACCCGCATCCCCAAGGACTCCATCCTCCTGCAGGGCAAGCAGGACCGCGGCAACCCCTGCGTCATGGCCATCCTGGATGACGTGGTCACCGGCGTGATCGCGCTGGACCCGGCGGAGTAAGTCTCCCTCTTGCGCACAGGCGCAAAACATGCTATCATATCCCCAATGGGAGGTGAGCAGATGAACCGCAACGAATTCCTGGAGGCCTACCCGATCACGCGGCTTTCCCTGCGGCTGACCGGCGCGACGCTGGAAATCTGCACGGACGCAATCGACGACGTGCATGTGATGGCGTCCGGCGCTGACAAGGACGTGGAGGCGCTGCGCATCGAGGTCAAGGGCGACCAGCTTGTGGTGGAGCAGCCCGCCGCATCCCTGGCCCGCAATCCTGCTGGCAGCAGCTGGCTTCAGGTGACCATTCGCCTCCCGCAGAGCTGGAAGGGCCGCATTGACGCACGCACCGTGACCGGCTGGATCAACGCCCGCGGCCTCACCGGCACCGACCTCGCACTGGACTCCGTCTCCGGTCTCATCACCGCCAGCGCGCTGCAGTTCCGCACGGTCGTCATCCGCACCGTGACCGGCGACGTCCGCGTCCAGGGCATGCTCTGCGAAGAGAAATGCGCCCTGGGCAGCACCTCCGGCGCGATCTCCGTGCAGGCCAGCAGCCTGGAGGCATGCAGCCTGAGCACCATCACCGGCAGCGCGGTGCTGAGCCTGCGCTCCCCCTTCCGGGAGATCAGCGCCACCTCCGTCACCGGCGATCTGGCCATTGATGCGCCCGTGGCGGCCTGCTTTGCGGCCCTGCGCAGCGTTGCCGGACGGCTCTCCACCTCCGGCGTTTCCATCCTGGAGGAGGCGGACTGCGCTGTGCACTTCACCTCCGTCTCCGGCAATCTCGATATTTCCTGCACGGACGAAGCATACTGAGGTTATCCACAATTTTTCTACATACAAGGAGGAATTTTCCCATGGCACGACAGAATTTTGGTGGTTTCGGCGGCGGCGCCAACATGCAGCAGCTCATGCGTCAGGCGCAGAAGATGCAGCAGCAGATGACCGAGGCCCAGGAGAAGCTGGACGCGGCGGAATACGAAGCCACGGCTGGCGGCGGCGTTGTTGCCGTCAAGGTCAGCGGCAAGCGCGAGCTGCTTTCCATCACCATCGACCCCAAGGTGGTTGATCCCGACGACGTGGAGATGCTGCAGGATCTGGTGATGGCCGCGGTGAACGAGGCCCTGCGCAAGGGCGAGGATACCCGCGAGAAGGCCATGAACGCCATGGCGCCCGGCATGGGCGGTCTGGGCGGCCTGTTCTGATGGCCGGGCAGATCGAGCCGATCCAGCGCATGGCGTCCGAGCTGGCGCGCCTGCCCGGCATCGGCCAGAAAACTGCCATGCGCCTGGCCTACCACATCGTAGGCCTCCCTCTTGAGGACGTGCACGCCCTGGCGGCCGCCCTCTGGCAGGGGCGCAAGGCGATCCGCTACTGCGAAAAGTGCGGCAACTTCTCCTCGGCGGAGCTGTGCAGTGTCTGCGCCAATGCAGAACGCGCCAATGGGCAGATCTGCGTCGTCCGCGATCCCCGCGACGTCGCCGCCATGGAGCGCATGCAGGATTATCACGGCCTGTACCATGTCCTCCACGGCACCCTTTCCCCCATGGACGGCGTGGGCCCGGATGACATCCGCATCAAGGAGCTCGTTGCCCGCCTCGCCTCCGAGGATATCAACGAGGTCATCCTCGCCACCAATCCGGACATCGAGGGCGAAGCCACCGCTACCTACATCGCCCGACTCCTCAAGCCCATGGGCGTCAAATGCACCCGCATCGCCCACGGCGTCCCCGTCGGCTCCGACCTCGAATACGCCGACGAAGTCACCCTCTCCAAAGCCATGGAGGGCAGACGGGAATACTGATCGTGAGGCCTCCGGCGGCCAAGGGCTCTGCCCTTGGAACCTGGCAGGGGCGCTGTCCCTGCACCCTGCCAGAGGGTCATTCGACCCTCTGGACTCCCTTTCTCGCGATCTTTCTTTGTTTTTGTTTTGGAAGTGGGCGCGCGTGGGGCTGAGGCGAGGGTGAGCGGCGCACGGGGCACGGAGGGTGCCCCGCGCGGGCACGGCTCGCAGAGGGCGAGCCGCACCTCAGAGTTGTCATACGTGCAGCTCCAGGGGACTTCGTCCCCCTCACCCCATCGCGGCGCTGACGCACCGCGTGCCCACCCACCCACCCCGGGGGCTTCGCCCCCGACCCCCATGTGGCGCTCGCTGCGCTCGCTTTTGCCGGCACACCTGCGGGTGTGCTTGTTTGCTATTCGGGAGAACTGTATGGAATATCTGATTCTTATCGTCATCGCGCTGCTGACGGCGGTGCTGGTGCTGCTGATCGTCCTAATGGGACGGCAGCGCGAGGTCAGCGACCGTCAGGATGCGCAGAACCGTCAGCTGTCCGCCTATCTCAACCGCTTTGGGGAGGACATTTTCGCCGAGCTGGCCGCTGAGTGGGACGAAAACGCCCGCCAGCTGCAGGAGCTCAGCGACCGTCAGACGGCGGCGCAGAGCCAGCTGGGCCACGCGCAGACCTCGCTCCTGGAGAGCATGCAGCGCCAGCTTCTTCTCTCCACCCGCAACCAGGAGGAGCGCATCGGCCACCTAAACGCCAGCGTCGGCGACGCTATCGCCCAGCTGGACGCCCGCATGGAGCAGGTCCGCCAGGCTACCGGCACGGGCATTGAGTCCCTCCGGCAGGAAAACGCGCGTCAGCTGACCGAAATGCGCCGCAGCATGGACGAGCGCCTGACGCAATCCCTGGACAAGCGGCTGACCGAATCCTTCGCGCTGGTCTCCCAGCGGCTGGAGCAGGTGTACCGGAGCCTGGGCGAGATGCAGACGCTGGCCGCCGGCGTGGGCGACCTCAAGCGGGTGCTGACCAACGTCAAAACCCGCGGCATCTGGGGCGAGATGCAGCTGGC
>JBGVOA010000288.1:0-3302 GCA_045126095.1 Christensenellales bacterium
GCGTGTCCGCGCCGGAGGACAAGCTGCCCGCCGTCCGCCGCATCGGCAACGACGCGCTGGCGAATTACGGCCTCGCCCTCACCTCGGAGGACAGCCCGTGGTCGGGGCACCTGGTGATTCCCGAGGGCGTGGAGGAGCTGGGCTGCAACGTTGCCTACGATGACCCCTTCCTGAAGTCCGTCACCCTGCCGGAGAGCCTCAGGGTGATCGAGACCGGCGCCTTTGAGTGCATCGGCGTTGGTAGCGGCGAGATCGTCGTGCCCGCCGGGGTGGAGGTGATCCAGTACGGCGCTTTCGGCCTGTACACGCCCATTGATGCAGAAATCATCGTCACCAGCCCGGACACCCGCATCGAGACCGCCCGCGAGTACGCCATCCGCACCGGCGAAACCTGGGTGCTGGAGGACGACTGGACGCCCACAAACTTCACCTTTGCCTGGGAATGAAATGGCACAACAAAATGGACGCTTCCTGTTGGGGGAGCGTCCGTTTTTTGTATGCATCAGCTGTGCCGCTTTTTCAGCACTTCCCACACATCCCGCAGGCTTACGCCCTGCTGATACAGCAGCACCGTCAGGTGGTACAGGAGGTCCGCAGCCTCTCCGGCCAGGCCGTCGGCGTCGCCCTTGATGGCGGCGATCACGGCCTCGGTGGCCTCTTCGCCCACCTTCTTGCCGATCTTCTCCGCGCCCTTGTCCAGCAGGTAGTTGGTGTAGCTGCCGGGCTTGGGGTTCGCGGCGCGCTCGGCGACGGTCTTCTCGATCGTGTCCAGAATCGCGCTGGTGGCGGGCATATCGCCGTCCACCACGGGGTTGAAAAAGCAGCTGCGCGCGCCGGTGTGGCAGGCGGGGCCGGTCTGGTCGACCTGCAGGAGGATCGAATCCGCATCGCAGTCATAGCTCATGCGGATGACCTTCTGCAAATGCCCGCTGGTCGCGCCCTTGCGCCACAGCTCATTGCGGCTGCGGCTCCAGTAGGTCGCGTAGCCGGATTCGAGGGTGGACTGCAGGCTTTCAGCGTTCATGTAGGCCTGCATCAGCACCTCGCCCGTGTAGGCGTCCTGGGCGATGGTGGGCACCAGCCCCTGCACGTCATAGCGGATGGCTGCGATATCGGCGGTGCGCACATCCGGCGCAGAGGCGGCCTCGATCTTCGCGAATTGCTCCGGGGTGACGAGGGCCTTTAGCGCAGCCATTGCATCGCAGTACTGATTTTCGTACGCAGCGAAGGTGTCCGTCCGCTGAAGCTTGAAGCCCTGGGCGGCGTAGAGCAGCACGGCCTTCCAGCTCCAGGGCTGGGTGTGCAGATAGACCGGCGCAGCGTTGTCCTCACGGCGCATCAGCTTCAGGGCGGCCTTGCACAGCGCCTTGCCAATGCCCTTGCGCTGGTGCTCCTTCGCAACGGCCAGCCAGTGCAGGCTGCGGATGGTTTCCGTGCCCCGCGGGTCGTTCCAGGCGGTCACCGTGCCAACGACGCTGCCGTCCGGCGCGACAGCAAACAGCGCCCGGCCGAGATCGGCGCCGTAGGTGCTCATGAAATATGCGGCGGCCTCTTTGGCTGCGGCGAAATCGCCCGTCGCCGTGTGCAGCGTGGCCCACGCGTCCTCGTCGCCGGGCTGGTAGCTGCGGATGCGGTAGCCGTCAGGCAGCTTAACCTCCATGGGCAATATGCGGTCGCAGCGCATGATGATGTTGAAAAAGGGGATCGTTCTGTCCAGCATGCGTCACGCCTCCTTGTTGTATGCGAGGGCTTCCTCCAGCGTGAAGGCGCCCTCATACATCGCGCGCCCGAGGATCGCGCCCGCGCAGCCCGCCGCCTTCAAATTGCCCAGATCGGTGAGGCAGCTCACGCCGCCGGAGCCGATGATATCCATGCCGGTCTGCTCGATGAGCCGCTGGGTGGCTTCGACGTTGGGACCCTGCATCATGCCGTCGCGGCTGACGTCGGTGTAGATCACGTCCTTCACGCCCATGTCGCGGATGCGCAGCGCCAGCTCCACCGCCGTGAGGGTGGAGGTCTCGACCCAGCCGCGGGTGGCGACCAGGCCGTTCTTCGCGTCGATGCCCACCGCGATGCAGCCGGGGAATTCTCGGGCAGCCTGACGCACCAGCTCCGGATTCTCCGCAGCTGCCGTGCCGATGATGCAGCGCTTCACGCCGGCCTTCACCCGCAGCTCGATGTCCTGCATCGTGCGCAGCCCGCCGCCCAGCTCGACCTGGCCGTCAAAGGCGGCGACCACCTCGCGGATCAGCGGCAGATGGGCGGTCTTGCCCTCAAAAGCGGCGGTCAGGTCCACCAGATGCAGCCATTCCGCGCCCTTGGCGCGCCACTTGGCGGACATCTCAACGGGGTCGCCGTACACGGTCACGTCGTCGCGCTTGCCCTGGCGCAGGCGAACCGCCTTGCCGTCCAGCATGTCAATGGCAGGGTAGAGGATCATGGGAATTCCCTCCGGTCATTTTCAAATGATGAATTAGGAATTGAGATGGTCAGTCCAGCGCGCCCTTGGTGGACAGCACGCCTTGAATGCCGGCGTCCACGCGCATGGCGTCGCGCAGGGCGAGGCCGAAGGCCTTGAAGAGGGCCTCCAATTTGTGGTGGTCGTTGCGGCCGGCGGCGACGTTCAGATGGACGGTGAGGCCCGCGTTGACCGTCACGGCCCGGAAGAACTCCTCGGCCATTTGCGTGCCCATGTCGCCGCAGCGCAGGGTGGCGAACTCGGCCGTGAAGGCCAGGTAGGGCCGTCCGCTGATGTCGATGGCGGCGAAGGCCAGGGCCTCGTCCATGGGCATCCAGGCGCTGCCGACGCGGCGGATGCCCGCGCGGTCGCCCAGGGCGTCGCGGATGGCTTTGCCCAGGCAGATGCCCACGTCCTCGATGGTATGGTGCTCATCGACGTACAGGTCGCCTTTACAGGTGAGGGCCAGGTCGATCTGCGCGAAGCGGCTGAAGGCGTCCAGCATGTGGTCGAAGAAGCCCACGCCGGTGGCCAGCTCCGTCTTGCCGGAGCCATCCAGGTTCACGGTCAGGCTGATGTCGGTTTCCTTGGTCTTGCGGGCGAATGTGGCGGTACGCATGGAGGATGCTCCTTTGATTGTTGGTCGGGTGTGGGGCTTTCCACCTCATCAGTCGCCTTGCGGCGACAGCTTCCCCTCAAGGGGAAGCCATAGGCACGCGCCCCGGCTGTCCTCTCAAGCCGCACGCGCGCGTAGCCGCAAAGGTACAGCCAAGAAAGATCGCGAAATGGGTGTCGAGAGGGTCGAAGACCCAACATCGTTTGGCATTTTCGCCTTCGGCGAAGT
>JBGVOA010000289.1:0-4778 GCA_045126095.1 Christensenellales bacterium
CGTTCTCCAGCAGGCCCCGCAGGGTCTGGCTGGTTTCCGGGCGGACGGGCGTTGCCACCACAGTGGGGTTGTAGCGCTGGAGCACCTCACCGTCCGCCGAGCGGATCTCGGAGACGATGTAGGGCTTCATCAGCTTGCCCCCGTTGATGGCAGCGTTGCAGGCCATCACCAGCTGCACCGGCGTGACCGCCACCGACTGGCCAAAACCGATGCGGGCCAGATCCACCCGCTTGACGCTCCGGGCATTGATGAGGATGCCCGCCGATTCGCCCGGCAGGTCGATCCCCGTCTTTTTCCCCAGCCCGAAGGCCGTGAGGTACTTGTAGAAGGTATCCGTCCCCATGCGCAGCGCCAGCTCGACGAAGACGGGATTGCAGCTGTTTCTGAGGCCGTCCGCCATGGTTTCCGCGCCGTGGGCCGCGCCCCAGCAGCGGATGACGTCGCCGTCCACCGTCACCCGGGCGGAGCAGTGGAAGCTGTCCTCCGGGGTGGTCACGCCGCTGTCCAGAGCGGCTGCGGCGGTCAGAATCTTGAAGGTGCTGCCCGGCTCGTAGACGTCGGAGATGGCGGTGATTCGCATCATGTCCGTCAGGGCGGACACATCACTGCGCGGCGGATCATTGGGATCGTAATCCGGCTTGATGGCCAGGGCGAGAATGCCGCCGGTGCGCACATCGGTGACGATGCAGATGACCTGCGCCGCCTCGTTGACCTCGATGCACTCGCGCATGGCCTTGTCGACGATTTCCTGGATGGTCACATCGCAGGTGAGGCGCAGGGTGTTCCCCTGCTGCGAAGGGATGTACCACCCCTCCGTGCCGGCCAGAACGCGATTGCGTGCGTCCACCTGGCGCAGGTAGCTGCCCGAGGTGCCCGAAAGCACCGCCTCATACCGGCTTTCCAGGCCGCTCTGGCCCTCGCTGTCCACCGTGGTCAGCCCCAGAAGCTGCGCCATCATCGCGCCGTAGGGATAGATGCGGCTCGTGTCCTCGTCAAAGGCCAGCGCCGCCAGGCCTGCCGATTCCGGCGCGTCGTTTCTCAGCTGACGCAGCGCGTCCACCGTATCCCGGCGCACCTGGCGCTTGAGGATGACGGAGCCCTTCGTCTTGTCGGAAAGCTTTTTCAGCGCCGACTCCCTGTCCAGGGGCAGCACCGGCTCGATCGCCTTCAGGAAGGCCTCCGCATCCGGCACCATGCGCGGGTCCGCTGTGACGATATAGGTGGTGGCGGAGGCCGCAAGGAGGTTGCCGTAGCGATCCTCGATGTCGCCGCGCCGGGCCGTGATCACGCCCGCCTTCGTCCACTGGCTGACGCCACGGGCTGTCAGCTCCTGTGCATCGCGGATCGTCAGGTGACCAATGCGCACCGCCGCCAGCAGGAAGAGTCCTGCCAGCACCAGCGTCATCAGCCAGATCCTCTTGCGTACCAGCAGTTCAGGATGCATCTCCGTCCCCCTGATCGCATTTTCGGCACGACTCCAAACGGGGAACTGACAGCATCAGTTCCCCTCTTGCTTATGTACTTTACTGGCCGAACACGCTGGCCGTATCGCGCTGCAGGCCGAAGTTGGCCGGGTCGATGGTAGCGGCATCCGGCACGTCCACATAGGCGGACTGCGTACCGCGGGAGTTGCGCAGGCCGATGCGCACCGCCTCCTGGCGGACGTTCACGCCGCTGGAACGGCTGGCGATCTCGCTGCGCAGGGTCGTCGTCTGCATTTCGAGGGTCTGCATGCGGGTTTCCTGCTGCGCCAGGCGCTTGGCCACGCCCGCGTTGTCAGCATGGGCCATCACCCACGCGCCGCCCAGGACAGCCGCCAGCACCACCAGCATCGCCACCGCTGCGCCAAGGCGCACGCCATGCTCGCTGAAGATGCTCAGGCGACCCACATCCTCCGTACCGATTGCACGCTCCATGCCCTTCTCACGGGCAGGCTGCATGTAGCTGCGGCGGCAGCCGAAGGTCTCCACAGGCGTCCAGTCGCCCGCCTCGGGGAAGTCGCCGGTGAAGGAGATGCTCTGCCGCCCGATCCGGGTCGCCTTGACCGTCTGCTTCATCTTCTTTCTATCCACAAATCGAGCGACACGCTTGTAGCGGCGCATGCCGGAAAACATTTCGCTCAGCATAGTGTATGCCTCCCCCCGTGCATCCATTCCAGTTTGTCCCGTGTATATCAGCTGTTCATATCACTCAGGAAATCGTCAATGCCCGCCATGAAGGCGTCCAGCTCGGCGTCGCTCTGGGCGCGGGCCGCCACACAGAGGTGATCGCAGGCGCCCATGATGTCCACTTCCTTGTCGTCCCCCAGCAGCTTCTGGCGGAGCTTCACCGGCAGCAGCACGCGGCCCTGGCCGTCGCACTCCTGGGCGCGGAAGGTCAGCGCATCCATCCACTGCAGGAAGCGCTTCTCCTTTTCCGGATGGCGGCTCGTCTCCAGCCGGCGCGCGTAGCTCTCGCGCATGCGGACGTATGCCACCTCCGGATAAACGGCGATGGAGCGGAAATCAAAGCTGGGCATGATGGTGAAGACCTTGCCCAGCATATCGCGGAAGGCCAGCGGGATGACCATGCGGCCCTTGCTGTCCAGCGTATGCGCAAAAGTGCCCGTGAAGGAGCGGCTGTACTTCTCCAGCAGCGCCTGATCCTCCTGGGCGATGGAGTCCATGGCGAATGTCGGCTGCTCCTGCGCCGTCATCGTCTCGCGGTCCTGATCCGACACCACCATCACCCCCACTTTTATTGCAAAATAGGTCAGAAAAACCACACAACACCATTTTATACTACCTTCCCCCGCATTGCAAGAGGGGGAACAAAAAATTATTCAGGCTATTTCAAGCTCGCATTGTAACCCACTTGTATCATTTTGTTTACATTTTGAAATATTTCCTCTTCGCTTGTGGGAACAAATTTTCTACCGCCACAATTTGTGGTATAAAAAAGGCACCCGACACAAGTCGGATGCCGAATATTTCTTTTTGTTGCAAATTTCGTGCAAAGAGTTAATGAAAAACTTTTTTCCGCAATCTTTTTACAGCCTGACCTCCACCGGAGCAAACCCCAGGCTGTCGCTGGATACAAGCATGTACCGGATGCCCTCGTGCTCGCCGGTAAAGCCCGCATGGATCGCCTGACCATGCAGATGCCCGTACACCACCGTGTGCACCGGATACTGTGCCAGCAGCCGCGTAAAGGGCGTATCCCGCAGCTGATCGTACAGGGGTGGGTAATGCAGCATCACGATCACCGGCCGCCCGGCAGCCGCCTTCACCGCCGCCTTCAGGCCGATCTCCAGCCGGATCATCTCCCGCTGGAAGATGCGCTGATCCTCCTCCGACAGGCTTTCGCCCTCCTGAGGGAAGTTCCATCCACGGGTACCCGTCACCACCGCCGCGCCGAGGTCGGCCACAGTATGCTGCAGCGCCGTCATGCCCTCCGGCAGAACCTGCTTCACTTTTGTCAGGCTGCCCCACCAGTAGTCATGGTTGCCCTTGCAGAGGACCTTCCGGCCCGGCAGATCGCCAATCGCCTTCAGGTCCGGCGCTGCGTCGGAAAGCTGCATCGCCCAGGAAAGGTCGCCGGGGATGAGCACCACGTCCTCCTCCCCGACCCGTTCACGCCATGCGTCAAAGATGCGCGTCACATGATCCGCCCAGTGGTCGCCGAACACATCCATCGGCTTATCATCGCCGCCTGGCATGTGCAGATCGCCGATGGCAAAGAGCTTCACGGGCGCGCCCCCTTACATGTCGTCCTCGTCCTCGTCGTCGTCCTGATCCTCGTCCTCGCGCATGCTCTCCAGGGAGGTCATGTCCATCTCGCCCGCAGGCAGGTCGCGGGAGATCTCAGGGATCTCGTCCATGGAGGACACGTCGTCCATGCCGGTGATGGTGCGGGGATCCACGTGCTCCTCGCCGTCCGCCTCGTTGTCATTCGCCGCAGTATTCTGCTCATCAATCTCCTTGAGGCAGAACAGGCACACGTCGCGCCCGGGCAGCGCAGGGTTCTCGTTGCACATGCTGCACATTTCGATCTCGTCCTGCGCACCGTCGCCCTTCATGTCGCGCATACAAACCTTGCAGTAGCGCTCATTGGCGGTGATGTAGTTCAGCTCGCAGCGGGGGCACTTGGCAAAAATCATCTGGGGATTCCTCCTAAAACTATCGGTTCCGGTTGACCCGGTTTTTCCTGTGGTGATCTGTTGCAGTCCGCCGGAAGGCATTGCCTTGGCAGCCGCATGGCACTTTCCTTGACCTGTGTGCCTCCTGTGCCTTACGATATGCATGCAGGTTTTGTACGCCCGCAATCCATACGGAGGTACCACACATGTTCAGAAGACGCACCTTTCTCCTGCTGCTGACACTCGCTGCCACGCAGCTGCTCTCCAGCGCCACGCCGTGGGGCGGTAGCGCCCCTTTCAGGGCCCGGGCCGCCACTTTGTGGGAGGCCGCCGCCACCAGCCACACCCTGGCCCCACCCGGAGCCGCAGCCGAGGCAGCAGGCACGTTTTCCTCTACGGGTGATGATTATACTACGCATTCTCTTACAACGCAAGAGGAAATGCTGCTGAATTTGCTGAATCAGGACAGGATTTCTGCCGGACTCCCGCCGCTTGTGCACGATCCCGCTCTGTCCCGCATCGCCCGCATCAAATCCGAAGACATGCGCGACGGAAACTACTTCGCTCACGAGTCCCCCACCTACGGCAAGGCACGGCAGTTGCTGACCCGCTTCGGCTACAAATTCCGCGCCTGCGGGGAAAACATCGCCCACCACGCCAA
>JBGVOA010000290.1:0-15924 GCA_045126095.1 Christensenellales bacterium
ACGGCCTCTGGTTCGGCGCGGGCGGCCCCTATTACTGCGATGTGCCCATGGAGCGCGACATGACCCGCATCGACTGGGCCTCCCTGCCCGTGGCCTACGAGGACTGGCTGCCCCTGGTGGACGGGTCCGCCTGGGCGGTGGTGACCGGCGCACCCGCATCCCTGCGCGGGGAGGATGGCAGTGTCATCGCGGAATACCTGCCCGCCACGCCCGTGCGCCTGCTGGAAGCGCGGGGCGACGAAGTCCGTGTGGCCATTGCAGGCAGCGACGTCACCGGCTGGATGGAAGTTTGCACCCTGCTCATCGGCGAAGACCAGCTCGACCTGAACGGCGGGGAGGGCTTCACCGTGGTGGAGGACGGCTTCGTCTGGGGCGTGAACAGCGTCGTGGCTGCGGAGGGCGCATGGCTCTTCGATGCCCCCGGCGGCGAGCCCCTCTGCGAGGTGGATTTCCGCATGGACGTGCTGGCGGTGTACGGCGACTGGCTGCATGTGCTGGACAGCGCGGGGACGGCGGGCTTCGTCCGCACGGAGGACTGCACCGATTTCCAGCAGTGGCTGACGGAATTGAGGGAAGCCTACGACCTGCCCTGACAAGGAGGAACCCTGAATGAAACGACTGCTTGCCCTGCTGACGGCGCTGCTGACGGCGCTGGCGGCCCTCCCCGCCCTGGCGGAAACGCCCCCTGAGGAAACCGTCGCCGCCCTTCACCCCGACCTCGCTGTCACCGACCACATCATGGCCGGGGAGGACGCGTTCTTCCTCCTGCAATCCCCGGAGGGTGTGCGGAGCCTGTGCGTGCTGCGCCGGGAAAACGGCGCGTGGACGGAGCTGCTGCACTCGGAGAAGGTCATCTGCCCGGCTGAACGCAGCGACCGTCACGACCGCTACGCCTGGAACGGCGTGTCCCTCGCCTGGGACGGAGCGACCCTCTCCCTGTGCTACGAATACGTCACCAGCACTGCGTGGCGGTACGACTTCGCCCGCGACGAGGCTGGAGAATGGCGCTTCGTCCGCCTGTACAAGGACATGGCCAGCTCCCCCAATATGCTGGATGAGCTGACCATCGAAGACGGCTGCGTTTACAATACCTTTATCCGCCGCTGGAGCGATGGCCGCGAGAAAGCGTCCCGCTACTTCTGCCCGATGCCCTGGCTGGCGGGCTGCGAGACCCTCGCGGGCTTTGATGCGGCGGCCTTCCCCATGGATGTGACCTCCCTGAACGATGATGACATGGCCCGCGTGGCGGCGGTGCTGCTGCCGGAGTATACCTTCGTGAGCGGCTGCTACGGCGACGGCGCGGCCTTCATCATGGAAAATGCGGCGGGCGAGCGGGTCTTCATGGGCGGCGAATACCGGGACGGCGCGTGGCTGTGGACGGAATCGCAGCCCCTGCCGGCAGATGCGTCCTGCGATGACTACCACGGCAGCGGCGACTGCATTATTATGTCGTTCCGCCATCCAGATGGCCTCATGTCCGACTGGGACGAGGAAGAGCCGCTGTGGATCACCGTGGCCGCTTATCGCCAGGCGGATGGCCGGTGGCTGGTGGAGACCATCCTGAATGACAACGAGGACGGCTTCCACATGGACGAAGTCCCCGGCTTCTACATCAACCATACCGGCGTGGTCTACGGCACCGTCACCTTCGAGCGGGACATGCGCTATATCGACTGGAGCACCTTCCCGCTGAGCCTGGAGGAGGCACTGGCGTACCTCGCGGAGGACATGGGCGTGATCGGCGTGCGCCGCCTGCCCCTGTATGCGGATGCGGCCTGCACGCAGGTCATCGCCGAGTACCGCTACGCCACGCCGGTGACCATCATCGCCCGCGAGGGGAACCTCGCGCAGGTGTGCATCGCCGACAGCGACGTGACCGGCTGGATCGATGCGGGCGCGCTGCTGCTGGGCGCGGCGCAGCTGATACCCGATGTTGAAGACCCCGGCTGGATCATTACGGCGGAATACTACTCGGACTGGTTTTCCGTCCCCGCGGGCACGGCGTACTACGACGCGCCGGAGGGCAGCGTTTTGGGCACGGTGGAGTGTGACTGCGGGTACACGCTTCTGGCCGTGTACGGCGGCTGGTGCCACGTCTGCTTCGGCGAATCGCTGGAGAGCGTCTGGGTACGCACGGCGGACGGGACGATCGACGAGACAATGCCCTGAGACAGGGGCGCGCGGGCGGCTGATAGCCGCCCCTACGGCAGCATGCTCCCCCTCCGTCCTCACATTTTCACTTTTGCCCGGCAGGATTTCGCCCGCAAACCGCGAATCCTACCGGGCGAAATCTTTTTTTCGAGGTTTTTTCAACATGGCAAAGACGAGAGACATGACCACTGGCAGCCCGACGAAGCATATCCTGCTCTTCTGCCTGCCGATCATCGCGGGCAACGCGTTCCAGCAGCTGTATTCGCTGGTGGACTCCTTCGTGGTGGGCCAGCTGAGCGTGGATGCGCTCAATGCCGTGGCCTCCGCCGGATGGCTGGACTGGACGGTGCTGTCCCTGGCCATTGGCCTGGCGCAGGGCTTCGCCATCCAGGTGGCGCAGTCCTTTGGCGCGGGGGATCACCGGCAGATGCAGCACGCCATCGGCCAGAGTCTGCTGCTGTCGGTGGTGACGGTTGTGCTGGTGGAGGCGCTGGCGCAGGTCTTCATCCGCCCGGTGCTGGAGATCATGGACATGCCGGAGCAGACCATCGACATGACCGAATCCTACCTGCGCATCATCTATGCGGGCCTGCCGCTGGTGATGGGCTTCAACCTCTTCGGCGGATTCCTGCGCTCGGTGGGCGATTCCACCACGCCCCTGGTCGCCATGACCATCGCTGCGCTGACCAACATCGTGCTGGACGTGGCGCTGGTGCTCTACACGCCCCTGGGAGTCTGCGGCGCGGCGATTGCCACCGTCAGTGCCCAGGGCCTGAGCTGCCTGATCTGCCTTGTTGCAGTGGTGCGCATGCCGCTGATGCGCGTGCGCCGGGAGGATCTGCGCGTGGACGGGGCCATGTGCCGCCGCCTGCTGATCCTGGGCGCGCCCATTGCCTTCCAGAACCTCATCATCTCCATCGGCGGATTGGTGCTGCAGAAGATCGTCAACGGTCTGCGCTATGTGCTGGCGGCGGGGTATAACTTCGTGGCGGGCTTCAACACAACGAGCCGCCTGGTGGGCCTGATCGAGATGGCGGGCGCGTCCCTGGGCAACGCCGTGGGCACCTTCGCCGGGCAGAACCTGGGCGCAGGCCGGCTGGATCGCGTCCGCCTGGGCATGCGCCGCGCGGCCCAGATCGGCGTGGGCCTGGCGCTGGCTGTTTGCCTGACGATGGTCCTGTGGGGCAAGCCCTTGCTGTCCCTGTTCCTGACGGACGAGGACCCGCAGAAGGTGGCGGACGTGCTGGCCATCGCCTACCGGTACCTGGTGGTGATGAGCGTGGGCCTGCCGATGCTCTACCTCCTCTTTGGCTACCGCACGACGCTCCAGGGCGTGGGTGACACCTTCATTCCCATGGTTTCCGGCTTTGTGGAGCTGGTGATGCGCATCCTCTGCGCGCTGGTGCTGCCGGGGCTGATGGGCGAATGGGGCGTGTACATCGCCGAGATCGCGGCCTGGGGCGGCGCGGCGGTGCTGCTGATGTGGGGCTATTACCGGCGGATGCGGGCGCTGGAGGCAAAGGAAATGCCGCAGGCCTGACGCCTGCCTGACGCAGAAGGAGGACTGTGCCATGGAACTGGGCGAAAAGCTGCAGGAACTGAGAAAACAGCGTGGGCTTACGCAGGAGGAGCTGGCTGCCGCTCTTTTCGTGTCCCGAACAGCCATTTCCAAATGGGAATCCGGCCGGGGATATCCCAGCATCGACTCTCTGAGAGCCATCTCTCACTTTTTCTCTGTGTCCATTGACAATCTCCTGTCCACCGACGAGGTGCTTGCCATCGCCGGAGAGGACTGCGAACAGCAGAAAAGGCGTTATTTCTCTCTGTCGTATGGGTTGCTGGACTGCGGCGCGGCGATGCTGCTCTTCCTGCCCCTCTTCGGTCAGGCGGCAGAAGGCGTTGTCCGTGAGGTTTCCCTTCTGGCGCTGACAGGCGTGAGCCCCTGGCTGAAGGCGGTCTTCATTGCCCTGGTGACCGCGACGGCGCTGCTGGGTGTTGCCGCCCTTGCCCTTCAAAGCGTCAGCCATTCCCTGTGGACGCGGTGCAGAACCGGACTGTCGCTGCTTCTCAGCAGCGCAGGCGTGCTCCTCTTCATCCTTACCCGCCAGCCCTATGCAGCCGTTCTGCTCTTTGCTTTTCTTGCCGCCAAGGCATGGTTGCTTCTGAAAGAACGCTGACACAAATCGTGTCGCCCCTGTGACGACGGGATTCTTGCTCCTTTATGCCATCCTGCGCTACGATTGTGACAGGCGAAAGCCGAAAACAAACGGAAGGATGGCATAACCATGAAAAAATCCATCAGACGCTTCTGTCTCCCCCTGAGCCTGCTGACCGCATTTATCCTGTGGACGGCGGCTCTTCTTCATGCCGACGTTCAGGCTGTCGGGCCCGGCGGCTCCTGCGTGGGGCTGGCGGGGATGAACGTCCCTTTCCACCGCCTGACCGGGGTGAATATGGCGCTGTATGTCCTCACGGACTGGCTGGGGTTGGTTCCCGTCGGCGTCTGCGCCGGGTTTGCGGCGTTGGGCCTTGCGCAGTGGATCCGGCGGAAGGGCCTGACGAAGGTTGACCGCAGCATTCTGATCCTGGGCGGATTTTACCTTGCGGTGATCGGCTGCTATCTCTTCTTTGAGCGCTTCGTTGTGAATTACCGGCCTGTGCTGATCTCCGGGGCGCTGGAGGCCTCCTACCCCTCCTCCACCACGCTCCTGACGATGTGCGTTATCCCGACGGCTGTCATGCAGCTGCGCTCCCGGCTTGCGCGCTGCAGGCTGCGCGGTTCCCTTACCGCCCTGCTGACGGCATTTCTCGCCTTCATGGTTGTGGGGCGGCTCCTGTCCGGCGTGCACTGGCTCAGTGACGTCATCGGCGGCGGACTGCTCAGCGCTGCGCTGGTCACCCTGTACCGGGCGGCTGTCCTGACATGGCCCGACCTGTAAAGAGAAAACGGCTTCCGGCCGGGGAGATTCCCCTTCGGAAGCCGTTTTTGCTTGCTATGTTGCGGCTGCATCTGCCCAATCCGGCAGGATCCGCCTCACATCCACCCCAGCGCATGCAGGATCACGCCCATCACGCCGCACAGGGCCATGACGAGGATGGGGTTCATCCGCTTGCCGCGCACCTTCACCTGCAGGGCGGCGAAGGCGGCGATCATCAGCAGGCATCCCGCCAGGGAGAAGCCGCCGTCTGCCGCCGTGCAGGCCGTCTGGATCAGCGACAGGGCCGCCGAGGCGATCAGTGCCGCCACCACCGGACGCAGCGCGCCCAGGATGGTCTGCATCGCCTTGCCGGAGCGGAAGCGCTGGTACAGCCAGGACAGCAGCGTCACGATGAGGACGGAGGGCAGCACGCAGCCGAAGGTGGCCGCCAGTGCGCCGGGGAGGCCCGCCACCCGCATGCCCACGAAGGTGGCGGCATTCAGGGCGATGGGGCCGGGGGTCATCTCCGCGATGGTGACCAGGTCGGCGAATTCCGCCGACGTCAGCCAGGTATGCAGCACGACCGTCTGCTCCCGGATGAGGGGCATGGCCGCGTAGCCGCCGCCGATGGAGAAGGCGCCCACCTGCAGGAAGGACAGCACGAGTTGGAGGATGGTCACTGTGCGCCACCTGCCTTTCGGGCCAGCAGGGCTTGCAAGGCGCCCACCAGCGCCGCGCCCAGGATGATGAAGATCACGTTGATCTTCAGGAAATACGTCAGCACGAAGGCGGCGGCCATGAGGGCGATGCGTAGCCAGTTGCGGCTCCTGATGACCTTTCCGGCAAGGCCTGCCACCACGTCGGTGATGACGGCGGCCACGCCGCAGCTCATGCCGGCCATGGCGGCGCGCACCCACTCATTGGCGGCGAACTGCGCGTAGATGAGCGAAATCAGGCCGATGATGACGATGGGAGGAATCAGCGTGCCCATGACCGCCGCCAGCATGCCGGGGAGGCCCGCCACGCGCCGTCCCACAAGGATGGCGGCATTGACGGCGATGGGGCCGGGGGCAGACTGCGCGAGGGCCGTCATGTCCAGCATTTCCTCCTCTGTCAGCCAGTCCAGCTCATCCACGAATTTCTTCTTCATCAGCGACACGATCACGAAGCCGCCGCCGAAGGTGAAGGCGCTGATCATCAGCATGGAGAAAAACAGCGTCCAGGGTTTGTTTTGTGATTTCATCATTCCAGGGTGAAGGTGATATGGGCCACCTCGCCGCCGTCGATGGTGTAGAGAACGGTGTATTCGCCCGCCGGCCAGGGTTCACCCTCGCAGAAGCGCTCATAATCCTCAAATACGGCGGTGATATCGCTCAGCCACAGATCGCTCTCATTGAATTCGGGCATGAAGACGTAGCCGGAATGGTAGCAGAAGCTGCAGCCCTCCGGCGTGTAGAGGCTGACCATCAGGGTGTGCGCGTCATCCTCCTGAGAGACACTGTAGGCGTCCTCGGTCTGGAAGTAGATGGCCAGGTCGGGGTTCGTGAGGTTCTCGCGGGTGAGGGGCTGCTGGGGCAGGAAGTCCGTCGCCATGCCATCCAGGCCGGGCTCGGCGCAGGTCACGCCCATGCGCAGGTTCCGGTGGCCGTAGAGGGTGAAGGGCAGCGCCTCGGGGACGGACACGAACTGCACCTGGCTGCTGTATTCGGGGTAGAGGAGCTCCTCTGGCTCGCCCTGGCTGGCGGAGACCCACACCATCACCTCTGTTTCCGGAATGGCGGGGAAGGAGGTGGAGGTCTCCCCGCTCTCCAGCAGATCACGGGAGAAGTAGTTGTTGCCCTCTGTGGTGCAGTAGACGCTGAAAACGGTGTCCTCCGTCAGGGTGTAGCCCATTGCGCCAGACCAGTCCACATGGATTTCGCCCGCCTCATACCGGGCGGTGAAGCCCTCCAGCAGCCGGGGCAGGGAGGCGTTGCCCTCCGTGCCGAAGAGGGCCGTCAGCGTCACATCGGCCACACAGGTGTACACGCCCTCGCCCTCGGCCTCCTGCCAGAGGGTGACGCAGGCCAGCCCCTGGTCGTTGCCCAGCATGATCGCGCCGGGCAGCATGCCCTCCTGGGCGTAGAGCAGGGCCTCAGCGCGGTTGTTCACCGCGGTGGTGCGGGAGTTGCGCAGCGCCATGCGGACAAAGGAGCCGTCCGCCGATGCGCCGTAGAGCATGTAATCCAGCAGGTAGTCGGCGGTGGTGACGGTCAGGGGCTGGGCGGCGCTGGGGGTGGCCAGGCCCAGGGTGATCAGGTGCGAGCCCATCACCTCGCCCCGGTAGCTGATCAGGTGCTCGCCGTCCTGGCCGATGGCGTAGAGCGTGCCCTCCGCCCAGCAGGCCTCGGCGGTCAGCAGCGCGGTGTTCGTGCCAAAGAGCACGCCGGTGCCCAGGGTTTCGTCGCCTTTTTCCGTCCGCAGCACGATCCGGTAGAGCTGCTCCGGGATGCCCTCTTCCGCCCGGGCGGGCATGAGCGCCAGCAGCATCAACGCCGCCAGCATCAGGGACAGGATGCGCTTCATCATGGGGATCTCCTCCTGTTATCAGTGGATGATGGTCTGGGTGTTCACGTCGATCACGCCCCGGGTGGTGAGTCTGAGGGTGGGGATGACGGGCAGGCTGGCAAAGGACATGGTCATGAAGGGGTCGATGCCGGGCTGGGTGCCGCGCTGGATGGCGGCCTGCTTGCAGCTTTCCAGCGCCTGGTTGACCTCCTCCAGCGGCCGGTCGGTCATCAGGCCGGCCAGGGGCAGGGCGAGTTCGGCTACGATCGCGCCGCCCTCGGCCACGACCATGCCGCCGCCGATCTCCCGCAGGCGGTTGATGGCGCAGAGGATGTCCGCATCGCTGACGCCGCAGGCGATGATGTTGTGGCTGTCGTGGGCCACGGAGGTGGCGGTCGCGCCCCTTTGCAGGCCGTAGCCCTTCACATAGCAGCAGGCCACATGGCCCGTATCGTGATGCCGCTCGCACACGACCATCTTCACGATATCCTCATCGGGGTTGACGTGGTCTGCGCGGCCCAGGTTTTCCGTCACGATCTGCCCGGGGATGAGGCCGATCAGCGGCGCGTCGCCCAGGGCCAGCTGCTCCGGGGTCAGCGGGGGCATGTGGACGGTATTCGTCACCTGGGCAAGGATGTCCGGGTCCACGGCGGGCTCGGTCAGGGCGACTTCGCCGCCGTCGTAGACCATTTTGCCGCGCTTGAACACCATCTGCACGTCCACCTCGCGCAGATCGCCCAGGACGACGAAGTCCGCCAGATAGCCGGGGGCGATGGCGCCCTTGTTGTTGAGCAGGAAGTAGCGCGCGGCGTAGTGGCTGGCCACGATGATGGCCAGGATGGGGTCGGCGCCCAGGCGGATGGCCTTGCGGACGATGTAGTCGATATGGCCCTTCTCCAGCAGGTCGCTGGGGTGCTTGTCGTCGGTGGCGAACATGCAGCGGTGGGCGTACTGCGGGGTCAGCAGGGGCATGAGGGCTTCGAGGTTCTGGGCGGCGGTGCCCTCGCGGATCATGACGAACTGGCCCTTGCGCAGCTTTTCCAGCGCATTGTCCAGCGTGTCGCACTCATGATCGGAGTACACGCCGGCGGACATGTAGGCGTTGAGCGCCTTACCGGAAAGGCCGGGGGCGTGGCCGTCGATCTTCTTGTGGTGGGCCTGGGACACCACGATCTTTTCGATCGTGCTCCTTTCGCCCATGAGGATGCCGGGGTAGTTCATCATCTCCGCCAGGCCCAGCACCCTGGGGTGGTCGAAGTAGGCGTTCAGGTCGCGCCAGGTAAGGGTATAGCCGCTTTCCTCCATGGGCGTGGCGGGCACGCAGGAGGGCAGCATGAAGTGCACGTCCACCGGCAGCCCCTGGGTGGCGGCGATCATGTAATCCATGCCGCCTGCGCCGGAAACATTGGCGATCTCATGCGGGTCGGTGATGACGGTGGTGGTGCCGTGGGGCACGACCGCCCGGGCAAAGGAGGCAGGGGACACGAGGCTGGACTCCAGGTGGATGTGCGCGTCGATAAAGCCGGGGGCCACAATGCGCCCGGATACGTCCACCTCCGTCAGGCCGTGGTAATCCTCGCCCATGCCCACCACCAGGCCGTTGGCGACGGCGATGTCCCCGTGGCAGATTTCGCCCGTGAACACATTGATGTAATCCGCGTTTTTCAGCACCAGGTCAGCCTCTTCCTGCCCCAGCGCCACGCGGACGAGCCGCTGCTTGCGCCGCACCTTCTCCGCGATGCGTTCCGCCTGCGTCTTTGCCTGCGCCATATGGTTCCACGCTCCTTCCGCTGCATCGATGGTTTTCAACCATTATACATGATGGGGGGCGGTTTTGTAAACCTCCGGGCTGCTTTTGCAGGCTGCACCGGAGTTTGTGTTGACTAACCGCGGCGGGGCGTGCTATGCTCCTTCGTGAGTAAGGGAGTAGTCGGCGCTTCGGCGCGACAGAGTCAACATAATGAGGTCTGCGCCTCTGGCTCTGTACGACAGGTTCTGAAGAACTGAGTGACGAGACTTACCCGTTTGTTTCTGTGCTGCACAGAAAAACGGGGGGGAAGTCTCGTTTTTTCGTGCATAGACATGTGTCGGGAGGATACACGGATGGGATTCATTGAGCTGCTGCTGATCGCCGTGAGCATGAGCATGGACGCTTTTGCCGTGTCCATCTGCAAGGGACTTTCCGTCCGCCGCGTGGAGAAAAAGCACGCCCTGAGCGTGGGGCTGTGGTTCGGTGGCTTCCAGGGGCTGATGCCGGTGATCGGCTTTGCGCTGACGGCTCTCTTTGCCGGGTATATCGAGGCTGTGAGCAGCTACATCGCCTTTGTGCTGCTGGTCTTCATCGGCGGCAACATGATCCGCGAGGCGCTCGGCAAGGAGGAGGAAGAGGTGGACGACTCCTTCGCCTTCCGCACGATGCTGACCCTGGCCATTGCTACCAGCATCGACGCGCTGGCCGTGGGCGTGACGCTGCGCCTGCAGGGGGCGGACATCCTGCTGGCTGCGCCCATGATCGCGGTAACGACGGGCGTGCTTTCCCCCATCGGCCTGAAGGTGGGCAATGTCTTTGGCGCGCGCTACAAGAGCAAGGCGGAGCTGGCCGGCGGCGTGGTGCTGGTGGCCCTGGGAATCAAGTTCCTCCTGGAGGGCCTGGGCGTTCTGTGAGGTATATCGCGGCGGCGGACGGCTTGTCTGCCGCCTTTCGCATTGTCCTTCCTGTGTTCCTGCGGTGGACAGGCTCCGGACGACGTGCTATAATATCCACAGATTCTTCCGAAGGAGTGGATAACCGTGAAGCACTACGGCCTGATCGGCGAGAAGCTGGGGCACAGCCTGTCCCGGCCGATCCATGAGGCGATCTTCGCCCATGCGGGGATCGACGCGGACTACCGCATCATCGAGATCCCCCGCGAGGTTTTCCGCGAGGAGGCGGAGGGCCTGCTGGCTTCGCTGGACGGCTTCAACATCACCATTCCCTACAAGCAGGACATCATGCCGCTGCTGGAGGCCATCGACCCGCTGGCGAATGAGATCGGTGCGGTCAACACCGTCATCTGCGGGGAGAAACGGGGCTTCAACACCGATGCGGCGGGCTTCATGGGCATGCTGGAGCATTACGGCATCGACGTGGCGGGCGCGCCGCACTGCTTCATCCTGGGCTCTGGCGGTACGATGAAGACCGTCCGCGCCTGCCTGAAGGAGATGGGCGCGAAGGGCGTGACGGTGGTCAGCCGGCACCCGGGCGCGGCGCCGGAGGTCGGGCAGGGCCCGACTAACGCAGGGCATTGCTCGCAATGCCCAAGTGTAGCCAGCGCCGCTTCAGCGGTGATGGCCGGAGTGGATGAAATCAGCTATGCGGACTTCTACGAGCGCTTCCCGCAGGTCGGCGGCCTGATCGTCAACGCGTCGGCAGCCGGCATGTGGCCCCGCAAGGACGTCGATAACATCTGTGCCATCCACCCCGACCGCGTGGACGAGATGATGCGCTATGCCACGGGCGTGGCGGACGTGGTGTACAATCCGCCCCAGACCTTCCTGACCCAGGCGGCGGCCCGGGCGGGCAAGCCCTGGTGCACCGGCCTGTACATGCTGGTGGCGCAGGCGGTGGAGGCGGAAAGCATCTGGCAGGGCCGCAAAATGCCCGAAGGCCTCATCAAAACAATCATGCAGGAGGTGCACCTCTGATGAAGAAGATCCTGATCCTCAACGGCCCGAACATCAACCTGACGGGCCTGCGCGAGAAGGGCGTGTACGGTACGCAGACCTACGACGACCTGATCGCCCTGTGCAAGGCGGAGGCGGAAAAGCTGGGCATCGAAATCCGCTGCGTGCAGTCCAACCACGAGGGCGACCTGATCGACGCGCTGCAAAAGGCTTATTTCGACGGCTTTGACGGCGCGGTCTTCAACCCCGGCGGCTACACCCACACCTCCGTGGCCCTGCACGACGCGGTGGCGTCCGTGCCCATGCCGGTGATCGAGTGCCACATGTCCAACGTGCATGCGCGGGAGGAGTACCGTCACAAGTCCATGACCGCCTCGGCCTGCCGCGGGCAGATCGTGGGCTTCGGCTTCTATGGGTATGTGATGGGCATGCGGGCGCTGGTGGAGGCGTGAAGCTGAATAGATAGCGGCGGCTGGGAAGGCTGCCGCTTTCAGTTGTTACAACTTCCAGGCAGGATATGACTGGAGGGATGAAGAAATGGTTCTCATGAAATGATTGGTCAGGAGGATCCGCGTATGCTGCAGAAACGAGAAAAGAAGAGCCTTGCATGGTGGCCGGTGCTCCTGGTGCTGCTGGCCTTTGCGCTGGTTCCCCTGATCGGCGCGACCACGCTGAGCAACCCGCACACGAAGGCCGGATATCCTGGCTGGCAGGAAACGCAGCTGCCGGGCATGACGGTGCTGCTTCCGCCGGACTGGCGTCTGTCCGTCGGCGAGGAGGATGCGCCCGGCCGGTTGACGCTCACGCTGACCGGTGCGGATGGTGAAGAGCTGGCGCGCGGGTTTCTGTTCCCGTCCGGCATGGGGGAGGCTGCGTTTTCCGCAGCAACGGAAGCCATGGCAGGCGTGCCTCTGTCCGAGTACCGCTCCACCGGCGGCTTCGAGGCCATCGTGATGGGCCGGGGCGGCAGCTTCCGCCGGGGCATCTTCTTCAGCGACAACGTGAAGGTGCTGGATACCCACAACCTGATGCTGCGCGGCGCTACAGCCCGGCTGCACCTGTGGTTCCCCTACTGTGAGGGCGCGGAGTACAATGCGCTGGCGGACTATGCCAGGGCGATCATCAGCGCCTTCCGTAAATAAACACAACGAGCCCGGAGCAAGCGCGCTCCGGGCTTTTGCGTGGCTGACTTGCCGGTCAGGGCTGCTGCCGCTTCTCCATCCGCCGCCAGTTGACAAAGCCATACATGTCGTTGAGGAAGAACATCGCGAAGCAGGCGACCATCGCCCAGCCTGCGGGATCCGCAAAGGCGGAGATGACCCAGAGGACGATCAGCACCAGGTCGTTCATGGCGTAGCACAGGGCGTAGTATGGGCTGCGCAACGCCGTGAGGTAGGAGGCGAGGAAGCTGGTGGTGACCGACAGCGTGCTGACAAGGAGGGCGGCGTTGCCCATCGCCCGCAGGATGAAGTAGAAGAGGACGGTCGCCGCCAGCGCCAGCAGCATCATCACGGCAACGTCGGTGCGGCGCATCCGGCGGACGGCCACCTCGGCGCTGTCCTGATAGGGGTTGCGCAGCCAGGTGATCAGCGCCAGCAGGGCCATCGGCGCGGTCATGCCCAGGTAGGTGATCATCTCCCCGTAGTAACGCACGCGCAGGGAGATCATCCCGTACAGCACCCCGAAGACGATCGTCAGCAGCTGTCCCAGGGGATGCCCCTTGGCCACGAAGATCAGCGCCGTCACCCCGATGAGCGACGCGACGATGCTCAGGCCGTCTGCTGCGCCGGAGAGGAGAAAGGCGATCGTCACCACCGCCAGCGAGGTCAGCCAGAGCGTCCATTCTCCGCCGGTGAAATGGATGCGCAGGAAAGTTTTCATCAATGCGTCCTCCTTTTGCCCGAAACATACCCGTTTCGCCTGAAACCTACCCAAGCAGAAAGGCATTCCCCATGCCCCTCTTCCAAGACCTGACGAGGGGACGGGAAATGCCTTTGGCATTTGCTGCAACCCGGTGGCCGCAGCGACTCTGTTTGGTTGCTTGCATGATAGCACAGAACGGGCGGACTTGCAAGAGAAAATGTTGAATGTGAAGGCAAAGCGTGCTAAAATGGAAAAAACGATTCGTTCAGGGAGGAAGAGCATGTACCGCATATTTGCCGAGCATACAACGCGCCCCGTGAAGAGCCTGGATGGCCTGTGGAAAATGGAGATCGGCGGGAAGAGCTATCCGATGCTGATCCCCGGCGTGTGGGAGCGCATCCCAGCCCTGCGAAGCTACAAGGGCACGGCGGATTTCACCCGCACCGTCACCGTGGCGGAGGCAGGCACGTACCTGCTGCGCTTTGGCGGCGTGAGCCACACGGCCACCGTGTACTGGGACGGCGAGCAGGTCGGCTGGCACTACAATGCCTACACGGCCTTCGAGGTGCTTTTGACGGACGTGGCGGCGGGCGAGCACATCCTGCGCGTCACGGCGGACAACCGCTATGAGACGGGCTCCGTGCTCCATTTTGCCAACGACTACTACACCTACGGCGGCCTGAACCGCCCGGTGGAAATGCACCGGCTGGGTGCGGCGCGTATCCGGCGGATGCAGTTCTCCTGCGTGCAGACGGGCGAGGGCGCGTATCGCGCGCAGGTGGAGGTATTCCTGGAGGCCCTGGCGGACTGCGCGCCCATGCAGCTGCATGCGTCGGTGGCGGGCGGCGAGGCCACGGCGGATGTGCCCGCGCTGACAAAGGGGGCGCAGACCTCCGTCCGCCTGTGCATGGACGTGGCGGGCGTGAAGCCCTGGGATATCGGGCAGGGAAACCTCTACGACCTCATGGCGACGTTGTGCATGGCCGGGCAGCCGGTGGACGACCTCATCGATCGCGTGGGCTTCCGCATGGTCGAGGTGCGCGGCCAGGACGTGCTGCTCAACGGGCGGAAGATCTTCATCAAGGGCTTCAATCGCCATGAGGATCACGGCCAGTTCGGCAGCGCACTGAGCGTGGATGCGATGATGGACGACCTGCACCTGCTCCTGTCCACCGGGGCCAACAGCGTCCGCACGAGCCACTACCCCAACGATCCCCGCTTCCTTGACCTGTGCGACGCGCTGGGCGTGCTGGTGTGGGAGGAGGCTCATGCCCGCGGCCTGACCGAGCAGACCATGCGCGATCCGGCCTTCATCCCCGTGTGCGAGAAGGTCAATGAAGAAATGGTGACGCAGCACTACAACCACCCCTGCATCTGGGTGTGGGGTCTCCTGAACGAGTGCGAAAGCGCGACGGAATTCGGTCGCGAAATGTACAAAATGCAGCTGGAGCAGCTCAAGGTCCTTGATCCCACCCGCCCAACGACCTTCGCCTCCTGCCGATTCTTCACGGATGTGTGCATGGATTTGCCGGATATCTGCTCCTTCAACATCTATCCCCTGTGGTACCATGAGGAGCCGGCGGCGGACTACGCGCAGAAGATTGCTGACTGGATGGATCAGGCCGGGGCGGCAGGCAAGCCCATCATTTTCTCTGAATTTGGTGCAGGGGCCATCGCTGGGTATCGCGACCCCTTCGGCTGTGCGAAATGGTCCGAGGAGCGCCAGGCGGACATCCTCGACCAGCAGCTGCGCGCCATCCTGGGCATGGAGCGCGTTTCCGGCGCGTACATCTGGCAGTTTGCGGACGTACGCGTGGCGGAGTCCTGGGCCCATGGCCGCCCGAAAACCGTGAACAACAAGGGCGTGTTCGACCAGTTCCGCCGCCCCAAGCTGGCATTCCAGACGGTGGTGGAGCGCTTCCGCGACAGATAAGACCTGCAGACATAACAGCCCCCGCCGGGGACTCCTGGGGTACAGGAGCGCGGCGGGGGCTGCTTGCATGTGCTGCATCAGTGGAAGCCGAGTATGTCGACCTGCCCGAAATCGGTGAATTCCAGCGTGAGGGGTGCGGTGCTATCGGGGTTGAAGGTGATGCTGCCGGTCGTGCCGTCCTCGTTCAGCTTGAGGAGGAAGCGGGCCTCGGGGTTCCAGGCGGTTCTCTCTTCCACCTTCGAAATGGGCACGGTGATGCGCGCACCATCCGCGCCGGTCAGGGTCAGTGCGTAGGGGTCGCCGCCTTCGGTGATCTCAAGGGATGCGCCGCCCTGCTTGTTCAGGCCCAGGAGGGCGTCGACGGCCTCAGCCTGGGAGACCTTTGCGGTCATCATCAGCTCGTTGCCGTTGGGGAGGGTCAGCATCAGATGGAAGACACTGCGGCTGCGCTTGATCATCTCAAGCGTCCAAGGATCATCCGCGGACAGCGTGAGGGGGAAGGTGGTACGAGGCATGCGGACGGCCGCCTCGATGGCGGTGGCGCTGTTCAGCGCGGACTCGTCCAGCTGCATCACGAGCGTCATGCATGCAGCGGTTTCGACGGTAAACTGCAGGCTCCCGTTGGGGGAAACGAAAGCGTCCACCTGGAGCGGAACCCCCTGCAGCAGCAGACGGCGCTGGTTGGCCAGATCTCTGCCGTAGGCACCGAAGTTGACAAGCAGGTCGCGCGCGTCCTGATACTGCCCCAGGGCGATCGCTTCGTCCAGCTCCGCCAGCTTATCCGCCACGACCTTATCCGCCTGGGCGGCTAGATCGGCGGCACGCTGGGGACAGTCCAGGTAGTTGCCC
>JBGVOA010000291.1:0-9136 GCA_045126095.1 Christensenellales bacterium
GGCTGACCCACCTGGCTCCACCCAGCCCCCGGCGGATCACCAGCCCGCGCAAACGGCGCAGACGGGGGTCCAGCGCGGTGCGCTCCACATGGCCCAGCAGCCTTTCGCCCAGGATGGCGGGCAGCCCCAGCACCCGCGTCAGGCGCATTTCACAGGTCATCCGCGTCCTGCACAGGCTGGTCGTACTCATCCCAGGGCACGCCGGTGTAGGAGCCCAGCACGTCCGTGGGGTCGTGCTTCCGCTGCTCGCAGATGATCGCCTCCACCAGATCCAGCGGACGCTTTTTCGGCTGTTTCGGCATCGTTATCCCTCCTTTCGCACTCATCATGCCCGGAAATACGGCCGCGCATGATGGCAAAATTCCGCTGATCGCACATCCGGAGCGATGAAAGATGCATTTCCGGGCAATATAAAGGAGCCGCACAATGGCGGCCCCTGTGAATATACGTTTTTTCAGCCCCTGAGCAGCTGCCTGCGCAGCGCCTCGAAGGTCTCCTCGGAGATATCGTGCTCGATCTTGCAGGCATCCTCGCGGGCGGTTTCCTCGCTCACGCCGATGGAAACCAGGAAGGTGACCAGCGTCTTGTGGCGCTCGTACACCCGCAGGGCAATCTCCTCGCCCGTCCGGGTCAGGGTGATGTGGTTGTCCTCGTCCATGTGGATGTAGCCGTTTTCCCGCAGGCGTTTCATGGCGAAGGAGACCGAGGGCTTGGTGACCCCCAGCATCAGCGCGATGTCCACCGAGCGGACGAAGCCCTTCTGCTCCCGCAGGCGCAGGATCGCCTCCAGATAATCCTCAGCCGATTCATGGATGTGCATGCTCACGCCATCGCCTCCTTTTCTGCACCGTTGCTGCTATTTTACCATGCTGGTGAAAAAAAAGCAAGCAAAACCGCCCCCACGCGGAGGGGCGGCAAAAAGCGGGAATCAGAACTTCGTTCCGCACTCGGGGCAGAACTTGGGGGCGTCGCCTTCGGGCTTGTAGCCGCAGTTGGAGCACTGCGGTTCCGCCGCGGGGGCTTCAGGCTTGGCGCTGCCGCACTCGGGGCAGAAGCGGCTGGTGTTGTGAGCGCCGCAGGCACAGTCCCAGGAGCCGTCGTCCACGGGGGCCTCCTCCACGGGCTTGGCGCTGCCGCAGCCGGGGCAGAAATTGCCGTTGGTGATGAAGCCGCAGGCACACTGCCAGGCGCCGGGCGCCAGCACGGGCGTATCGTCCACCTCCGTGCCGGACTGCACCGCAACCGTCCAGCTGCCCGTATCCGCAGCAGGCGCAGAGGCCTCCAGGCGGTAGAGCCTGTACTCGCCGCCGGTCGTGCGGCAGTGAACCAGCGTGCCATCGGCGGAGATCTCCGGCGCATTGCGCATCTCAAAGGGGATCACCGTATTGCCGGCCATATCGATGCAGCCCCACGCATCGCCCTTCTTCACGGCGATGATGGACTGGCGGGTGTGCGCCGCAGAAATGTCGTCATACTTCTCGCTCAGCTCGCCATGGGTGGCGGTGATGATGATGTACTTGTTCATGTTCTTCACGGCGATGATGGGGGCGTTGTAGACATAGCCCTTGTAATCGGCAGCGGACAGCGCGTAATCCACAGAAGCGGTGACATTGCCGTTTTCGTCGATGAAGTGCAGACCGCCCGCGGGGGTGATGGCGGCGTTGTAGCCGGAGGCAAACAGGCGCTCATTGTAGTGGGCAATGTCCTTGTATTCGCAGTCCACCAGCAGGCTGCCGTCAAAGTTCAAGATGCCGCAGAGGCGGGCGTCGTCCTTGACAACGAAGTGGCTCTGGCGGAAGTACGCGTAATCATACGCCACATCGGATGCAAGCACGTTGCCCTGCAGATCCAGCAGGCGCTCATTCCGGCTGTCGTGCCAGACGTGCTGCTCCACGTCGGCCTCCGTCAGGGTGCAGCCGGGGGTGAAGGCATACTGCTGCGTGGCATTGTGGAAAACGCCGTTGCTGGCGAAACCGTCATATTCGGTCACGGAGATGTAGCCGTCCACCGTCTTGTCGGTGATGCCGAAGCTGCTGTCGATCCAGTAGGCATGGTCAGCCGCGCACTTGACGGACAGGTAGGCTCCGTGGGCGGACACGCTGTAGGACTTGATGTACTGATCGCGGGTCAGGCTGCCGATGAGCTGGCCCCCGTACACCACATCCGTACGGCCAACGATGTACAGGTTGCCCTGGGCGTCCTTGTATTCCCCGGCATTCTCTGCGGCAGGCTCAAGCACATAGGCCAGCACCCAGTCGTTGCCGATAAACTCAAAGTCGCCATAGGCCAGGGGCAGGATCTCCCGGCCCTGGGCATCCAGCAGACCCAGGCAGTTTAGGGTTTCGGCGTTGCTGACGTTCTGCACCTCAATGTACAGGCCGCTCAGGCGGATTGTCATGCCCCTGTAGCCGGCAGAGAGCGCATTTCCCTGGGCGTCAAAGAGCTGATAACCGCTGTCGGTGCGGGTCACATAGCAGTTCGTCTCGCTGCACAGGCTCGCGCTCCGGGGAAGCACCCGGGTATCGGCCACCGTCATTTCCGCCATCGCAGCCCCAAAGAGCAGCAGCATGGTCAGAAAGAGCACTGTCATCTTCTTCATTTTTGCTGATTACCTCCTTGCATTTTTGAAGCAAACAGATGAATTATAGCATGTTTGCAGGCCGGAAACAAGCACAAGCCAGCCTCCCCGACGGAGAAAAGCTGTGTTTTCTGCGTATTATGAAAAAAAAGCCCTTCACAAGGCCGGAATTTTGTGTTACAATGTTTTGTGGATATGTCCGTATACCGTGCGTATATGCGATACGATTTTATATCAATGGAGGAATTGATTCATGATTACTGCTGGCGATTTCCGTAAGGGCATTACTGTTGAGTGGGACGGCGGTGTGTGGAACATCGTTGACTTCCAGCACGTCAAGCCCGGCAAGGGCGCTGCCTTCGTGCGCACCAAGATCAAGAACATCATGACCGGCGCTGTGGTTGAGCGCTCCTTCAACCCCACCGACAAGATGCCCCGCGCCATCATCGAGACCAAGGAGATGCAGTACGTCTACAATGACGGCGAGATGTACTACTTCATGGACGTGGAGACCTACGACCAGATCCCGCTGAGCCTGGATCAGGTGGAGGACGCCATCCCCTACGTCAAGGAAGGCACCAACGTCACCATGCGCTTCTTCAAGGGCTCTCCCTTCTCTGTTGAGGCTCCCAACTTCGTGACCCTGGAGATCACCGACACCGAGCCTGGCTTCAAGGGCGACACCGCCAACAACACCTACAAGCCCGCCACCATGGAGACCGGCCTGACCCTGCAGGTTCCGCTGTTCTGCAACATTGGCGAGCTGATCCGCATCGACACCCGCACCGGCGAGTACATGGAGCGCGCGAAGTAAGACGCTGACGCGTGTCGTCAAAATGCTGTAGGCATTTTGACGAGTCTGCACTCCGTCGCTGGTCGCTTCGCTCCCGGCCGCTCCTCCGTGTAAGGTATGTTTTCGGCAGAGCCGAAAACGCCCCGCCCCGCCGGGAAACCCGGCGGATACGAATTGAGTCTGCCGACGGCGAGTTTTGTGGGGACTGGGTGCGCCGTACCATTGTACTTGAATACGTGTTCTTCTGCCCGGCGGATGTGAGTCTTGCCGGGCAGATTCTGTCCGAAAAAATATGGAATCGGGAGGGATTCACGATGAGCAACCTGATGGACCGCCTGGGCCGCCTGAAGAGCATGGTCGGCGCAATGAACCTGAACATGGACGACGACATGAGCCGCCTGGTACTGGAGATGCTGGGCATGATGGGCGACATGGCCCAGGAGCTGGAAAAGATGGCCGACGCGCACGCGGAGCTGAGCGAGTATGTCGAATCCCTCGACGATGACCTGGCCGACCTGGCCGAAGCCGTGCAGGGCGGAAACGACGAGGACGACGGCCTCTCCTTCGACGATGCGGAGGAGGACGAGGATGACGACGGCCTGGAGGTGGAGGAGGGCGAGATGATCATCTACGCCTGCCCCAGCTGCGGCCATGAGATCGAGTTCGACCCCGCCGACGTGGATTTCGAGGAGGACTACCTCTGCCCCAAGTGCGGCAAGCCCATCTTCCCTGAGGTGGATGAGGAGGAGTAAGGCCGTCCGCCGGGAAGGTCCGCAAATTGAATCAAGTGCGCCTTCCCCCGGCTGTGCTATCATCAGGATGAGCCATCGGAGGGGGGCGCTTTCTATGTACGAATGGCAAAGGCAGCTGACGGCCATCATCGAGGTCATCGACGAATCCATCCGCCGCCGGGATGACGAGGCTCTTACGCTGCACAGCCTGGCGCAGCGGCTGGGGTATTCCGAGTTCCACATGACCAAGCAGTTCAAGGCCATCATCGGCATGCCCCTGCGGACATACCTGCGCACGCGCCGCCTGGCTTTTGCCCTCCTGGAGGTGCGCGACACCGACCGCCGCCTGCTGGACATCGCGCTGGACTACGGCTTCTCGTCCCACGAGGCCTTCACCCGGGCCTTCCGGGCGGAGTACGGCCGCACCCCGGCGGACTACCGGCGCAAGCCCGTCGCCGTCGTGCTGCGCACCCGCATCACCCCCTTCGACCGCTACGCCTTTGGAATGGGAGAGATCGGCATGATTCACTCGGACAACCACATCAACGTCTACTTCACCACCATCCCTGCGCACAAGCTGCTGTACATCCGCAACAATGTCAGCAACGGCTACTGGGACTTCTGGCAGCACCACGGCACAATCCCCGGCGAGGATTGCCACACCATCTGCGGCCTGCTGGACTCCATCCCCGGCAAGCTGGATGACATGGGCACCGGGGACATGTCCTCCGGCGCTGGGCAGATCATGGCCTACGAGAACAGCCCCGAGGGCGGCAGCTTTCCCTGCTACCCCACGGCGCGCTTTGAGTGCTACGGCTGCCGTCTGCCGGTGGACTACGCGGGCCCGGTGCCAGCCAATATGCGCCTGACGGACGTGGCCGAGGGGGAGTACATCGTCTTTGAGCATGGCCCCTTTGATTACGAGCAGGAGAACCGCTCGGTGGAGTTCGCCATCGACGCGGCATGGAAGGCCTTCGACTGGAGCGCCTCGGAATACGAGTTCGACCCCACGCCGGGCCGCATGTACTACTTCTACCATGACCCGTCCCGTTTCTGGAAGGAAATGTGGCCGGTGCGGAAAAAGTAAAACAGAATAGCTGCTGATCCCGTGCTCTTTCCGGAGCGCGGGATTTTTTTGCTGCACCGATGGCAGGAGGCTGCATAGTCTGCTCATGGCGGAGCTACAAGACAATATATGGCAATCCGCCATGTTTTTCGCAACCACAATATATTGTGCCTTTCCACGCCAGATTTGGTTACACGAATTGTAACATCGATTTTATTCGTGAAATTTTCGTTTATTTTTTGTCAAGTCCCCCTTGTGCGTATACCAAAGCCATAGTATAATATAGGCAGCAAACGAATTTTGGTTACATGACAGATGTCATTTGTGATAGAGAGGTGTCCTCCATGAAGCTGCGCACAGCCCTGAGCACGCTCCTGCTGGCATTGGCGATGCTGTTCATCGCGCTGCCTGCCAGTGCAGACGTGTGGCTTCCTGCATCTCTGACGGAAATCGAATCCCAGGCCTTCATGAATTCCGCGTGGCTGTCCGGCAGCTGCACCATTCCCGATGGCGTGAAGTCCATCGGCGCGCAGGCCTTCTACAACTGCAGCGGCCTCACCACCCTGAGCATTCCGGATTCCGTGGGCTACATCGGCTCCAAGGCCTTTGCCGGCTGCACGGGCCTCACCGGCACTGTCACCATCCCCAAGGGCTGCGAAATGGCCGCTGACGCCTTCGAGGGCTGCACAGGCCTCACTGTCATCACCGAATCCGAAGATCCCTCCGAGCTGTTCCAGTGGACCATCTCCGGCGGAGAGGCCACCATCACCGGCTACAAGGGCGGCAAGACCGTCACCAGCATCACCGTGCCCGCCACCATCGAGGGCTGCCCCGTGACGGCCATCGCCGATTACGTCTTCTCCTCCAGCCGCTACCTGACCCACGTTTCCCTGCCCCACACCCTGGAGACCATCGGCAACTACGCCTTTGCCTACTGCTCCCGCCTCACCAGCGTCAGCATGCCCGCCTCCGTTACCAGCGTGGGCCGGTATGCCTTCTATTACAGCTCCCAGCTGGCGGGCGAGATCGCCCTGATTGACGCGGAGATCCCCTCCAACGCCTTTACCGGCTGCAAGAACCTCTCCGTGTTCGCCTATGATACCAACGCAGACGGCACGCTGACCCTCGCGCGCTACTACGGCAGCCAGCGCAGCGTTTCCGTGCCTCATCGCGTGAACGGCCACACCGTCACCGCCATCGGCCGCGAAGCCTTCTCCTACCGCACCGCCCTTGTCAGCGTGATGCTGCCCACCAGCGTCACCACCATCGGCCAGAGCGCCTTCTACTACTGCTCCGCGCTGGAGAGCGTTTCCATCCCCTACGGCGTCACCTCCATTGGCCCCAGCGCCTTCTACTACTGCACCTCCCTCACGCAGCTGAGTCTGCCGGAAACGGTGGAGTCCATCGGCTCCATGGCCTTCTACAGCTGCTCGGCCCTGCATGGCACATACACCTTCGTCAACGCCAGCATCAATGCCAGCGCCTTCAGCAGCTGCGAGGGCGTGACCGCCTGGTGCTACCGCACCGTTACGGCAACCGAGGCCGTCCTGGAGGCCTGCTACAGCAGCGCCAGCGCCTTCTCCGTGCCCGCTTACGTCGATGATTACGCGGTGACCGGCATGTCCGCCCAGGCCTTCTACGGCTGCAGGAGCATCACCAGCGTCACCCTGCCGGAGACCTTCCGCACCATCTCCGCCGAGGCATTCTACAAGTGCGCCACCCTGCGGAGCATCTCCATCCCCGAGGGCGTCACGGCCATCGGCGAGAACGCCTTCTGCGGCTGCACATCGCTCACGAGCGTTGTGATCCCCGCCAGCATGGACAGCATCGCGTCCCAGGCCTTCTACAACTGCACGGGCATGACCAGCCTGACCGTCCGCAGTGCGGCGACCGAGCTGCGCTCCTTCGCCTTTGCGGGCTGCTCCAGCCTTTCCAGCATCTCCATGCCCGGCGATTTCAGCAACGTGGGCAACATGGCCCTGAACGGTACGCCCTGGCTGAATGCGAAGGTTTCCGCCATCGCCCGGCAGGTCACCAGCGGATGCAGCAGCGACTATGATCGCGCCCTGGCCCTGCATGACTGGCTCGTGACCCATACGGCCTACGACAACTCCTACACCCATTACGGCTCCGAGGGCGTGCTCTTCCACGGCACGGGCGTGTGCAACGCCTATACGCTGACCTACAGCCGCCTGCTGAGCGCCGTGGGCGTGAGCAGCATGACCGTCAGCGGTACCGCCACGGACAGGAACACCGGCAATACCGGCGGCCACGCCTGGACGCTGGTGAAGCTGGATGGCGTGTGGTACCATGTGGACACTACCTGGGACGATCCCATCCCCGATGGCCGCGAGCGCCACACCTATTTCTGCCTGAACGACGCGCAGATGGCCGTGGATCACTCCTGGGATACCAGCGCGTACCCTGCCGCCAATGGCTCCGCCATCACGACCGCTGCCGCCGTGGCAACCCTCTCTCTGGAGGAGGACACGGCAGACGAGGCTTCCGTGACGTCCCTGGAGGCAGAGGAGGCCGGCGAGGACTCCCACAGCAACGACAACGGCAAGGATAACCAGCGCCAGGATAAGCGCAAGCGCCGCTGAGAAGCAAACAGCAGGAGCCGTCCGGGATGCATCGGACGGCTCCTTTATGATGTATATTTTTCCTTGCGCGATCGTCCGCGCGGGGGTATAATAAGGAAAAACGCACAAGGGGAGGATCATTCATGCCTCTGAAGGAATACCTCTATGATGGAAGCCGTGCGCTGGAAATCAAGAGTCTGTCCACCGATGCAGGCGACCGGGCGCAGGACAAAAAGTCGCTGGTGAAGAAGACGGAAAAGAACATGGCGCAGGCCGCCCTCCTGCAGGAGAAGCTCTATGCCGCCGGCCGCGAGGGCCTCATCATCGCCCTGCAGGCGCGGGACGCGTCGGGCAAGGACAGCCTGGTGCGCAAGGTGTTTGGCCTTCTGAACCCGGCGGCGCTGCAGGTGCACTCCTTCAAGGCCCCCTCCAAGGAAGAGCTCAGCCACGATTATCTCTGGCGCATCAACCGCGCCCTACCCCCGCGCGGCACGATCGGCGTGTTCAACCGCAGCCATTATGAGGACGTGCTGGTCACCCGCGTGCACGGGATGGAAAAGGGCTACGCCATGCCGGAGCGCGTCACCGGCGATGCGGCGTTCTATCAGAAGCGCTACGTTCAGCTGCGGAACTGGGAGCAGTACCTCTACGAAAACGGCTACCGCATGGTCAAGGTGTTCCTGAATGTCAGCCAGGCGGAGCAGAAGGCCCGCTTCATGGACCGCATGGTGCTGCCGGAGAAGCACTGGAAGCTGTCCCTGGGCGACATGCAGGAGCGCGACCTCTGGGACGAATACGACGCAGCCTATGAGGACGCTGTCAACGCCACTGCGACCCCGGAGGCCCCCTGGTACATCCTTCCTGCGGACGACAAGTGGTATGCCCGCTATCTGATGAGCGAGATCCTGCTGGATGTGCTGACGCAGATGTCGCCGGAGTACCCGCCGCTGAGTGCGGAGGACGCCGCCCGCATCCCCGAGGCCCTCAGGCAGCTGCGCGGCGGCAAGGAGCCGTCCCAGGTTGACGGAGAGGAATAAACCGCATACAAAAAGGCGCACGTTCCCTTGCCTGGGAGCGTGCGCCTTGCATTGTCATTCAGCGATGAGATCCGGCAGAGCGTTGAGGGTCACAAAGTATGGGTCGTGGTAGACCTCCGTCAGGCGGTCGCCGGGGTTGAATTCCTCCGAGGTCAGCCAGCGGGTGTGCCAGGTCATGAACCAGGCCCAGGGGGCTTCCTCCTCGCGCATCATTGCGGAGGTGGGGATTTCGCCGCACTCGTGGTAGCAGATGGGCATGCCCTGGGGCGCAATGGCCGCGCATTTGCGGTAGAGCTGCCCCTGCGCACCGCCCTGGTAGCTGTCGCCGCCCAGCACGTCCACTACGTCA
>JBGVOA010000292.1:0-7958 GCA_045126095.1 Christensenellales bacterium
GGCAATGGAATTCACCCGCGAGGGGCTGGTGCTGGGTCTGGGCTGCAAGCTGTTCACCATCGCCGGGCCGGTGCTGGTCTGGGGCGTGAGCGCCTCGGTTGTCTACGGCGTGATCTACTGGCTCATCACGATTTTGGGGTAAGGAGCGAAAAGCATGGATATCCACCGCATTGGTCAGTCGACCATCGTGCTACCGCAGCGTCCGCGCATCATCGCCGGAGCTTCCCTGGCTGGCAAAAAGGAGGGCGAAGGCCCCCTGCAGAGCGACTTCGACCGCGTCATTGAGGACGACCTTTTCGGCGAGGAAAGCTGGGAGAAGGCCGAGAGCCGTTTCCAGTACGAGGCCGCGACCACCGCTATCGCCAAAGCCGGGCTGACGCCCTCCCAGGTGGACGTGTCCCTGGGTGGCGACCTGCTCAACCAGATCATGGCCGCTTCCATGGCGGCCCGGGAAACGCATATCCCGTTCCTCGGGCTTTACGGAGCCTGCTCCACCATGGCGGAAAGCCTCTGCATCGGCGCGATGCTGGTGGACGGCGGCTATGCCCGCCACGCGCTGTGCACCGCCAGCAGCCACTTCTGCACCGCGGAGAGGCAGTACCGCTTCCCGCTGGAGTACGGCTGCCAGCGTCCGCCGACCGCCCAGTGGACAGTCACCGGCGCGGGCTCCATCGTCCTGTCCTCGGACGAAACCCGCCCCGCCCTCTGCCGCGCCACCCATGTGACCATCGGGCGCATTGTGGATATGTCCGTCAAGGACGCCAACAACATGGGCGCCGCCATGGCCCCTGCCGCCGCAGACACGCTGTCCCGGCATTTTTCCGACACCGGGCGCTCCAGCGCGGACTACGACCTCATTCTCTCCGGCGACCTGGGCCGCGTGGGCCACGATGTGCTGCTGGCGCTGATGCAGGAGCGCGGCGTCCCCCTTGACACCGCCCGCTACACCGACTGCGGATTGCTGGTCTTCGCCCCCGGGCAGGACACCCACTGCGGCGGCAGCGGCTGCGGATGTTCAGCAGTGACGCTGTGCGGGCACATCCTGCGCCGCTTCCGCGAAGGGACGCTCCGGCGCGTGCTCTTCATGGCAACCGGCGCACTGCTCTCCCCCACCACCAGCCAGCAGGGCGAATCCATCCCCGGCATCGCCCACGCCATCGCATTGGAGGCAGACGCATGAACGTGATCCTGAACCTCATCAAGGCCTTTCTCGTGGGTGGAGCCATCTGCACCGTCGGCGAGCTCCTCGTGCTGCGCACCAAGCTGACCCCCTCCCGCATCCTCGTGGGGTACATCGTGGCAGGCGTGTTCCTGTCCGCCGTGGGGCTGTACGGACCCGTTGCGGATTTCGCAGGCGCGGGCGCGTCCATTCCCCTCACAGGCTTCGGCCATGCGCTGACCACCGGCGTGCGCCGTGCGGTGCAGGAGGTCGGCCTGCTTGGCGCCTTCACCGGCGGCCTCACCCACACCGCCGCCGGGATCGCCGCCGCCGTTTTCTTTGGCACGCTGGTGGCGCTTGTCTGCAAACCCAGGCCCAAAAACTGATCGCCCCGCCGCTCATGAAAATCTAATTTGCAACTCAAAGCATTTTGGGTTGCAATTTTCATCTTTTCAGTATACAATAGATGCTGAGGTATTTGTTCATCTTTGATTCATAAAACTTACACGCACAGGAGGCTGCGCCATGCAGAAGTACATTATTATGACCGACAGCGACAGCGACCTGCCCTACGCCCTGAAGCAGGAGCTGGGCATTCCGGTGGTCTATATGCCCTATGTGCTGGACGGCAAGGAATATTTTGACGATCTGGGCCAGATGCTGGACCACAAGTCCTTCTATGACAAGATGCGCGCCGGAGCCACTCCCACCACCTCCGCCCTGAACGAGACGGTGTATGAGGAGTACTTCGAGCCCATCCTTTCCGGCGGACAGGACATCCTGTTCATCGCCTTCTCCAGCCAGCTTTCCGGCACCATCAACGCCATGCGCGCCGCCCGGGAAACCCTGCTGGAAAAGTACCCCGAGCGCACCCTTATCATCGTGGACACCCTGTCCATCTCCGCCCCCCAGACCCTGCTGGTTCTCAAGGCATATGAAATGTACAATGCCGGTGCGGACATGCAGACCATCGCCGACTGGCTGGAAGCAAACAAGCTGCGCGCCCAGGCCTGGTTCACGGTGGACGACCTGAAGTACCTGCAGCGCGGCGGCCGCGTGAGCGCCGTCTCCGCCGCCCTGGGCACCCTGCTGGATTTGAAGCCCATCCTGGTGGAAACCCGCGAGGGCAAGCTGGCCGCTGCCAGCAAGGTTCGCGGCCGCAAGAAGGCCATGAGCTACATCGTGGACAAAGCCGTGGAGAACATCGAAGACCAGAAGGAATCCATCGCCATCCTGCTGCACGCCGACTGTCTGCCCGAGGCCGAAAAGCTGCAGGGCATGCTGCAGGCAAAGCTGCCGGAGATGACCATCCGCGTGGAGAACATCGGCCCGGTCATCGGCACCCACACCGGCCCCGGCGCACTGGCCTTCTGCTTCATCGGCAAGGAGCGCCCCATCTGATCCCGCACAGCATAGCAAATCCCTCCCGCCCACATCCGGGCAGGAGGGATTTTTGCATGCCTACAGCTTGATGGGCACGGTGGCAAAGGCCGCCGCGCAGAGGCCTACGCAGAACACGATGATATCGATCCACCAGGGCAGCCCCAGCAGGTGCATCACGCAGCAGAAGACCACCTGTCCCAACGCGTACCAGCCGAAGATGCGGAAGTGCCGCCATGCAAATGCTTTGCGCCGCTCACTCCCCGCAGCCACCGCCGCCTCGTACTCCGTGCCGTTATACCAGTAGACCTGCTCCGTCCGCCAGATGATGAAGGCCAGCAGGGCGACATCTGCCGCAGTGAAACACAGCAGCACACGGGTCAGCAGCCCGGCATCCTCCAGGGGCACGAAGGCAATGGCAACCATCCCCGCGACGAAACCCAGCATCCACAAGACAAAGCCCCGATAGCTTTTCTTCAGCTCCATAGGAACCTCCTCACCTCAGCCGTTCGGCATACCAGGTCGTCACATCGCGGATGCGCCACAGCTCCGATTCCTTCGATATCTCGCGCCACTGCCGTTCATACCGCAGCAGCCACCTTTCCAGTGCCTGCGCCGTTTCCGGGGATTTCTCGCCCTTGAGCACCGCGTGATAGGCCGCATCCCACAGGCGCATGGCCTCGGCGGCGTTGAGCCAGCGGGCAACCGCCGCGCGGCCAGCAGCGTCCATGTGCAGGCAGCATTCCCGCAGCGCATCCTCCCACACGGCGGACTTTTGCCGCACTCCCGCCAGGCGGGCGTCCGGTACAGGCTGCATTTCCGGCTCGCCCCAGGGGTCCGTCAGCACGCCCTGCTTTTTGTCCTTGTAACGCACAATATCCCACCAGCTGTACACCGACGCATCCACCAGCTTGTCCAGAATCCCCAGCATGCTGCCGCTGCGATCCCCATAGGCCAATCGGGAAATCGACTTGCACAGCGCATCATAATCCGGCAGCTTGCCGTTCCACGCCGCACACGCGCCGAAGATCATCCCCGGCAGGGACAGGCACGGATCGTTGATATGCCCGTAATCGCCCCAATCGGTGTTGAGCAGCCCCTGCGCGCCGTACTTCACGCCGTATTCCGCCATGCGCCGGATGTTCTCGTAGCTGCTGCGCAGGAGCGGAATCCAGCGGTTCCAGCCTCTCACACCCGGGCAGACGTACTGCGTCGCGCCCGCCCCGGCCAGGATGCGGGTGCTTTCCTCGCGGACGTCGGGAGCATAGCCCCAGTTGAGGCAGATCGTCTGCGGAGGCAGATCGCCCAAGGCCTCAGGGAATTTCAGCACGATGTCGCCCCAGAACATGGGCGTGCGGCCCCGCTTGACCACATGCTCACACAACGCCCTGACGAAGCCCATGTACATATCGCGCTCTTCACGACCCTGGTTGCGGCCCTTGCCCAGGTCAAAGGTCTCGTCCGCACAGATGTTGAAGTGCGGCGAGCGGAACAGCGCCATGTACTCGTCGATCATGGACAGGATCAGCCGCAGCGACTCCGGATTCGTGGGATCGATGGTATGGTGCGCCATGCGATTGGGCATGGTGGATGGATAGTCCGCTGCATCCTCCATTTCGCACAGATGGGAGAAGCGCTTCGTCCGCAGCAGCTCGAACAGATGCCCGAAGGTGGACAGCGACGGCACCAGGTCGATGCCGCGCAGGGCACAGTAGCCGTCCAGCTCGATGATCTCCTCCGCCGTCAGCGGCGTGCCCGCCACCTCATGCAGCTCCGGCAGGTCACGGAAAAGATAGGTGTGCTCCACATACAGCTGCAGCTGGTTGAGCTTGTAGAAGCACATTTCATCCGCCAGGTGCTTGAGCCACTCCAGCGTAGGGATGCGTCCGCGGGTCACATCATGGTAGAAGCCGCGGCGCCGGAAGACCGGCGCATCCTCCTCCGCCATGCAGGGCAGCGTCCACCCGCATTGGCGGATGATCTGCCGCAGAGTCTGCACGCCATGCAGGATATCGCCCTGCACCGCCACGCCCTCCGGCGATATACGCAGCGCATAGGCGCCCTCCGGCCGCTCCACCGCGGGCTCCATGTCGCCCGTCAGGCAGATATCGCCCCTCCGCGCCTGCCCGCAGAGAATCGGCAGGTGAATCCCGCAGGCACGCCCGATCTCCGCTTGCAGCTGCTGCGCTGCCGTATACTGCACCGGCGCATGCGGAAAGCTCAGCACGATACAGCTTTCCGGCGACAACACGAATGTGCCCTCGTCCATGCGAAGGCGGCGGGGCTGGGGCAGCAGGTGCAGCATGGGACGATTCCTCCTCGTCAGTTGATGGGCGGCGCGGTCTGCGGATCAAAGCGCTCCAGCTCAACGCCGGCCTCGCCAAAGAGCTCCAGGGTGAAGGCGTCCGGATAGCCCTCCTGGTACACCACGCGGCGGATGCCCGCATTGATGATGATGCGCGCGCATACACTGCAGGGCTGGTGGGTGCAGTAGAGCGTTGCACCGTCAATGGAGATACCCAGCTTGGCCGCCTGAATGATGGCATTCTGCTCGGCATGGATGGCGTAGCACACCTCCGCGCGGGTGCCGGATTCAATACCCATCTTGCGGCGCAGGCACTCGCCGCGCTCGCGGCAGGTTTTGAGGCCCGCCGGTGCGCCATTGTAGCCCGTGGTCATGATGCGCTTGTCCTTGACGATCACGCAGCCGATGGCGCGGCCGGGCGTGTTGCAGCTCGTCCACTGCGCAATCACATGCGCCATCTGCATAAAGCGGCTGTCCCATTTGTTCATTCGTATGCACTCCTTTACCTGATGCCCTGCCAGAGGGCTTCCGTTTCCTGCTCAAACAGGCTTTCATAATCAATGTTATCTTTGGGCATGACAATCTCCCAGAGGATGGAGCCGTCATGATCGCGGACGGTCATGTGGAGGAGATCGCCATGAACGATGCTGGTGTAGGTGCTTCCCTCGAAGCGCTCCTCTGACCACTCATCGCTGACAGCGCTGCGGATGAGCCGCAAGTCGTTGCCCTCCCAGCGGTAGAGGTTCGTCGCATGCAGAAGACCGGCGTTGCCCGCATTGTTGTAGCTGGACACCAGGCCGTATTCCGGATGAAGCCCATAATTGCAAAGCCGATCCTCGGAACCACCGGCTGCTGCGCGGACATATTGGCCGCTGGTGCTGTCAAATACAAAGAATTCGCTGTAAACGTTGCTCGCGCCCCGAACAGTATCCACCACGATGTCGTCAACGCCATCGAAGTTCACGTCCAGGTAAGTCAGGTACACATCCTCCTCCACAGCAGTGAAGTAGATATTCTGCCCGTTGGGCGCGTTATACTGGTGAATGTAGTCCAGTTCTGCCGTCATGCCCAGAACGGTCGTGTCCATCGACATCTGGTCATCCGCTTCGCTCAGCAGGCTCGTCATAACATAGCCCTTCGCGCCGCCGCCCTCCACATAGCTCCAGCCGTCCGCCGTTTCGCCCAGCAGGCGCAGCGCCCGGCCATTTGGCAGCCGCATGGCCACCGCAGCCTCCAGGGACGGCGCAGTCCGCAGGTTGACCCAGGTGCTGCCGGGATTCTCCACCCTGCGCCCGGGGCCCATCAACGGAATGTATGCCCCGGACAGGTAGTCCGCCATCATCCAGCCTTCAACCGCGCCCAGCATCACATGCGCCCAGCCGCCCCGTTCCTCCAGGAGGATCACTCCCGTGCCGGTGAAGTACAGGCCCAGGGAATCTGCCGACGCATCCGGTGCAGCCCGCAGGTGCACCCGATCCGCATTGCCGCCGTCGATCCAGCGCAGCGCCGTATCCGCACGGGCCGCAGGCAACAGGAGCGCCGTCAGCAGCAGCACAATGAGAAGCTTCTTCATCACAGATCACCCCAAAATCAGTTTTGCTATCAAAACGGATGACGCCCGGCATTTCTTCCCGTTTTCTCATTATACTTCACCTGCCCGGTGCTGTCAACGCAGCCCCCGGCATATCCTCCCGTAAAACAGGAGGTGATTCCGGTGGCTTCGCTGAAAAAACAGGCCCTTGTCATGACCCTCGCCAATGCCTACACCCGCGCGCTGGGCTTTGTGCTGCGCATTTTTTCCGCCCGACTGATGGGCGCAGAGGCCATGGGCGTGATGGAAATGTCCTCCTCGGCGGTGATGCTGGCCATCACCCCTGTGACAGCGGGAATCCCCACCGCCCTGAGCCGCCTGGCCGCCCGCCCCGATGCGGACGCCCCCGGGGTTTTGCGCGCCGGGCTCTCCCTCGTGCGTCGGCTGAGCGCAGTGTTCATCCCGCTGACCCTGGTTTTGTCCCCGGCTGCGGCCTGGCTCCTGGGCGACTGGCGGACGCTGCCGGGCATCCTCCTCAGTGCACCGCTGGTGCTTCTGCTGGGGCTGTGCGCCGTCTACAGCGGCTGGTTCTGCGGACGGCAGGACATGCGCACCCCCGCCTGTAACGAATGCGCAGAGCAGACCGTCCGCTGCCTGCTGACCTTCGCGCTCCTGCTGACCCTCTCCGGCCGGAGCATCGCCCTGACCGCCGCCCTGCCCAACCTTGCCGAAATCGCAGCAGGGCTGGCCGTGTGGTACCTCTTTGCCCGCAGCGCGCCCCGGCTGACCGGCCTCGCCCCCGACCCGGCCCTGCGCAGCCGCATCCTTCGTCTGGCCGCGCCCATCACAGCCTCTCGCCTGTGCCAGACGGCCCTGCGCGCCCTCAACGCCGTGCTGCTGCCGGTATGCCTGCGCCGCTCAGGACTCAGCCAGGCGGAGGCCACCGCTGCCTTCGGGCTGCTGGGAGGAATGGCCATGCCGCTGCTGATGCTGCCGGGTGTGATCACCGGGGCCCTCTGCACCGTCGCCGCGCCCGCCGTCTCCCGGCAGGAGGGCAATGTCCTCCTGATGAAGGCCACCATGCGACGCCTGCTGCTGTCCGGCGGCGCGGTAGGGCTGGCGGCGATGCTGGGGCTCTTTTTCTCCGCAGATTTCATCGCCTCCCACCTGTACCCCGAGCCCGCGCTGTCGCCCCTCCTGCGGCTGATGTGCCCCTGCGCGCTGCTGATGGCGCTGCAGCAGGTGCAGTTCGGCCTGATCGCCGGGCTGGGGCGGCAGAAGCAGACGCTGTCCGCCACCCTGTGCGCTTCCCTGATGACACTGGTGCTCACAGCGCTCCTGTGCCCCTCGCCGGACATGCGGCTCTACGGCGCCGCCATCGCCACCATGGCCAGCAGCCTGCTGCGCGTATTCTGGAATCAGCACATCCTCCGGCAGGCGCTGCGAGGGCAATAGCCCACCGGCATTATCTTTTTTGAAATTTTTCCGCAAAAAGGGGTTGACATTCCAGCCGGAATGGTGTATTATATCCCTTGTCGCCGCAAGCGACAGGGATGACGCGGGGTAGAGCAGTTTGGTAGCTC
>JBGVOA010000293.1:0-6382 GCA_045126095.1 Christensenellales bacterium
CCCCTGCACCCTGGGAGGGACTCTGTCCCTCCACCCTGCGAAGGGCTTTCAGCCCTTTCGAAACCCATATCGCGATTTTTGTTGATTTTTCCTTTGGGGATGTGCGCGCGTGGGGCTGTTGCCGGGTTGCGCGTCGCACGGGACGCAACGGGCGTCCCGCGCTGGAGTTGGGCGGTGGTGCAGGTGAGACTCCCTCAGTCAGCTGCGCTGACAGCTCCCTCGGGGAGGGAGCAAAGCATGTGCCGCCGGGAGGCTCACCTCATATTCCGAATTGTGAAAATCGTCAGTCCGTGACGATTTTCACCACCACGGGCATGTCGCTGCGGAAGGAACCCATATCCACGTGGAGGGCCTCCTCGTCGCGGGTCCAGGCGCATTCGCCGCAGCCCAGCACCTCAACGGACTTGATCACGCCGTGCCACAGGGGCAGGTGGCTCGCGTCCGCCTCGCGCAGGGACTTAATGTGCATTTTGCCGTCCTCCGGGCACTTCAGGCAGGTCGCATATACGCGGCTGCCGTTGCAGGTGAAGCGGAAGTCCTCCGAGGTGAAGCCACGGGCCGCGCCGTCGGCAAACTGGCCTTCCTGGATCTTCGTGGGGCCCTCCTGGGCAATGCGCCAGACGTTCGTGCCGTGAATGGCTTCGTCATTGACCTTCATCCAGGCAGCCATCGCCTGCAGGATCTCGATTTCCTTCGCGCGCAGCTCGCCGTCGGGCTTCGGGCCGAAGTTCAGCAGCAGACGGCCGTTCTTGCAGACCACGTCCACCAGATCGCAGATGATCTCCGCCGTGGTCTTGAAGATGGCCTTGCCGGGCTGCTCGGAGTAGCACCAGCTGTGGCGCATGACGGAGGTGTCGCTCTGCCACAGGAAGGGCTTGGCCTCGGCGAACTGGCCGCGCTCGATGTCCGGCACGCCAATGCCAAAGGGCATCGCGTCGTGCTTGTAGTTGACCACGCAGCCGCCGTACTCCTCCATGCGGTTGAAGTAGTAGGCCACGAAGCGCTTCAGGTAGGGCTTCACCGCGCTGTGCTGGATCCACCAGTCGAAATAAATGATGCGCGGATGGTATCGGTCGACCAGCTCGCAGCAGCGCAGCAGCCAGTCGGTGAGGAACTCGTCCGTGGGCGTGGGCTGGGAATTCAGGTCGTAGTGGTTCGCCTCGGGCATCGCGGGCCACTCATAGTCGCCCAGCTTCAGATCATCGCCGAAGCCCGCCGTCTCCCGGCCAAAGCCGAAGAAGAACCAGTGCTCCACGCGGTGGGTGGACGCGCCGACGGTCATGCCCACGCGCTCGGCCTCACGCAGCAAATCGCCGGTGATGTCCCGGTGGGGGCCCATCTCCTTGGCGTTCCAGTGGCTCAGCTCGCTCTCATAGTTCTGGAAGCCGTCGTGGTGCTCTGCCACGGGCACGATATAATCCGCGCCGGCCTCCCGGAAGAGCTTCGCCCACAGCTGCGGGTCGAACTTGTCCATCTTGAAATCGGGGATGAAGTCCTTGAAGCCGAACTCCTTCGGGTCGCCGTAGTGCTCCAGGTGCCACTTGTACTCCTCGGAATCCTTGATGTACATGTTGCGGGCGTACCAATCGTGGTACGCAGGCACGCTGAAAACACCCCAGTGCAGGAAGATGCCCAGGCGCTTCTCCTTGTACCACGCGGGCACAGGATGCTTCGCCAGGGAGTCCCAATCGGGGTGATACTTGCCCTCCCGGTTGACCCGGTCGATCTCGGCCAGATACAGCTGTCGATCCATGATTGTCCTCCTGTTAAAGGAAGTTATAGGGATATCTGATACAAACATACGACGCGCGTCCCCCTTTCCCCTGCCGACCACGTTACGAAAGCCAACGAAAATTTGCAAGGCAGTTGCTTTTGCAACAAATACAGGGTATCATTAGGATAACTCGGAATGCGGAAGCCGGGCATCCGCCGCCGCATCCCCACAAGGAGGACAAACACATGACCAATGAAGCCATCCGTCAGCAGGTCGAAGCCCTGCTGGCCCAGATGACCCTGGAAGAGAAGGCCGCGCAGATGGTGCAGGTGCCCTACACCGTGGTGGGCCGCGAGGAAAGCCTGCGCTGGGCGAAGCTGGGCGCGGGCTCCTTCCTGCATGTGCTGGGCGACGACGCCCGCGAGGTGCAGCAGGCCGCCCTGCATGAGAGCCGACTGGGCATCCCGGTTATTTTCGGCATTGACGCCATCCACGGCCACGGCCTGAACACGGACGCAGCCATCTTCCCCTCCCAGCTGGCCACAGCCTGCTCCTGGGATCCTGCCGTGGCGGAGGAAATGGGCCGCGTCACCGCCCGCGAGGTGGCCACCGACGGTCTGCACTGGACCTTCTCCCCCGTGTGCTGCCTGGGCCGCGACACCCGCTGGGGCCGCATCGACGAGACCTTCGGCGAGGACCCCTACCTGTCCGGCGAAATGACCTACGGCATCGTCAAGGGTTATCAGGGCGATTCCCTCGACGCGCCGGACTCCATCCTCGCCTGCGCGAAGCACTACATCGGCTACGGCGAGGCCGTGGGCGCCCGCGACGCTGTGGACACCCAGATGACCTACCGCAAGATGAAGGAGGTCTTCGTGCCGCCCTTCCAGCGCGCGGTGGACGCAGGCTGCGCCACCTTCATGACGGCCTACGGCTCCATCGACGGCCACCCCTTCACCGCCGACCCCAAGACCATGAAGACCATCCTCCGCGACGAAATGGGCTTTGACGGCTTTGTCGTCACCGACTGGAACAACTGCCAGAGCCTGATGACCCAGCAGTTCACCGCCGAGGATATCGAGGACGCATCCATCCAGTCCGCCGAAGCCGGCAACGACATGATGATGACCACCCTGGACTTCTACGAGGCCGCCGTGAAGGCCGTGCGCGAGGGCAAAATGGCCGAAAGCGTGCTGGACGAGGCCGTCCGCCACATCCTGACCATCAAGTTCCGCATGAACCTCTTCGGCAAGCCGGAGAAGGAGGGCGTGCCCGGCTGCATCGGCTGTGAGGAGCATCGTCAGGCCGCCCTGCGCGCCGCCCGCCGTTCCATCACGATGCTGAAGAACGACGGCATGCTGCCCCTGAAGGGCATGAAGAAGGTCGCCGTCATCGGCCAGAACGCCGACGACATTCAGGGCCAGTACGGCGACTGGACCTACCTGACCCATCCCAATGCGCTGGAGGGCCGTCCGCCCCGCCGCCCCTACGTCACCGTGAAGGAGGGCTTCGAGGCCCTGTGCGCCGAAAAGGGCGCGGAGTGCGTCTACCATCCCGGCTGCGCCATCCGCCCTCTGCCGCCGGAGGTCATCGCGATGATCGAAGGCCCCGTGCTGGCCGATCCCGTGGCCGAGAACATCCGCCAGCTGGCTATGCACCGCCGTCCGCCGGAGGATGACATCCCCGGCGCAGTGGAAGCCGCAAGGGGCGCTGACACCATCGTCCTGGTCGTGGGCGACACCATCGATCAGCACGGCGAATACAAGGACCGCGCCAACCTCGACCTTTCCGGCAAGCAGATGGAGCTCTATCGGGCCCTGCGCGCGCTGGAGATCCCGCTGACGGTGGTGCTGGTGTCTTCGAAGCCCCTGTGCCTGGGCGAGATCGCCGAAACCGCCGACGCGGTGGTCATCGCCTTCAACGGAGGTCAGTACGGCGGACAGGCCGTGGCCGAAGCTATGTTCGGCTGCTTCAACCCCAGCGGCCGCCTGCCCATCTCCTTCCCCGCCCACTCCGGCCAGCTGCCCGTGTACTACAACGCCCTGCCCGGCTGGCACGGCGGACGCTACATGGACATGCCGCGCACGCCGGTGTATGCCTTTGGCGAGGGCATCGGCTACGCGCCCTTCACCTACCAGAACCTGACCTTCGACGCGGAAACCCTCGTGGCCACGGTGGACGTGACCAACGCCGGCGACGTGGCGGGCGACGAAGTGGTGCAGGTCTACATGCACGATGTGGTGGCCAGCGTCATCCGCCCGGTGAAGCAGCTGATCGCCTTCACCCGCGTGACCCTGCAGCCCGGCGAAACCAAGGCCGTGCGCATCCAGCTCAAGCTGGACGACTTCTCCCTCGTCAACCGCGAGGAGAAGCGCGTGGTGGAGCCCGGCAAGATCGAGCTGTTCGTGGGACACTCCTCCAGGGATGAGGAGCTGCTGCGGACGGAGTTTGTGCTGTAATCCCCCTTCCCTGCCGCCCCCGGCTTTTCATGCTGCGGGCGGCATTTCTTTCCGCATTTTCATCGCCAGGGGCCGAATCACTCCGCCTTCCCCGCGACAATACAGGTGAACGCGTTTCCCACACCCTGATGGAAAGGAGGCAATGCCATGGATCACGCCCGCCTCACCGCCCACATGGACTGGCTCTTCCGGCAGGCGCTGCGCCTGTGCGGCTCCACGGAGGATGCGCGGGAGCTCACCCAGGAGACGCTGCTCTCAGCGCTCCGGTCGCCCGCGTCACCGGATGATCTGCGGGCCTGGCTGACCACAGTGCTGCGCCGCCGCCATGCGGATCTGCTGCGCCGGAAATACCGTCTGCCTATGGTCTGCATCGACTGCGTGCCGGAGCCGCCCGCCCCAGTGGACAGCGCAGCCGACCGCGCAGAGGAGGCCGCTGCCGTCCGCCGGGAGGTCGCCTTCCTCGCCGGGAAATATCGAGAGGCCATCGTTCGGCATTACCTCCACGGCGAAAAGGTGGCCGAGGTCGCCTCCGCACTGGAGATCCCCGCGGGCACCGTCCTCAGCCGCCTCTCCACCGGCCGCCAGCAACTTCGGAAAGGACTGACCCACATGGAAGATTACGGCGCCCCCAGCTACCAGCCCGAGCGGCTGGACGTGAACTGCCACGGCACCCCCGGGCTGCACGACGAGCCCTGGAGTCTCGTCAGCGACGACCTGATCCGGCAGAACATCCTCATCGCCGCCTATGAGCAGCCCGCGGCCCCGGTGGAGATCGCCCGGCACATGGGCGTGCCCACGGCCTACATCGAGGCGGCGGTGGACGCGCTGCTTAAGGGCGGCTTGATGCGCCGCATGCCCGGCGGCAGGGTCGCCACGGATTTCCTCATCGTCACCCCAGCCCAGCGGGAGAAGGGCGTTGATCAGCAGATCAGCCTGGTGCAGCAGCACTATGAGGCCATCATGGGGCCCGTGCGGGCCATGGCGGAGGCTGTCTGCGCCTCGTCCTGCTATCCCCGATTGCAGCCCGGCGAGATGCGCATGCTCCGCGAGTACTTCACCATCCACCTGCTGTCCACCGCCATCTACACGGCGGGTCAGCGCATCGTTCCGGCGGAGGAGGTCTTCCCGGAGCGCCCCAACGGCGGACGTTGGATCGCCAGCGGCTATCGATGGCCGACCGACTGGGATTACAGCCGCAACCGCTTCCACCTCTACACCTACGGCGGCGAGCGCTACGCCTGCTGGGCCCCCTACATGGACGCGGCCTCCGTGACGCTGCTGGTTTACGACGTGCAGCCCGATCTGAACCGCTACCAGCACGGCCCGATCGAAATGGACGAGGCCGCCCTGTGCCGCCTGCTGTACATCCTGCACCGGGGGCTGACGTTATCCGACACCGGCATCGACCCGGCGCTGATGCAGAACATCCCCCACCTGACGGACTGCGGCATTCTCCGCACCGCCGGCGGCAGACCGGAATGCGCCGTGCCGGTGCTGACCAAGGCCGAGCACGCCGCGCTGGACGCGGTACGCGTGAAGCAGCTGCACGCCCTGGCGGATGTGCTGGAGCCGCTCCTGCGGGGGATCTTCCCGCTGCTGCGCGTTCCGCTGCCGACGCACCTGGCAGGGCGGGTCGCGGAATTCCGCCGGTATGGGTGCTACACCATCCCCATGGCGCTGCGGGAGGCGTGCATCCGCCGGGGCGAGTGGACCGAGGGCAGCCCCGCTCCGGCCATGGTGATGGTCGTGGAGAAATGATGGAATGGAAAAAGGCCGTGTCGCCCCTGGTTGGGTGGCACGGCCTTCGTTTTAGGGTGTTGGGGTTGCAGCAGGGGGCGGGCGAGCCATGCTCGCCCCTACACAGGTGACGGGGGCTTCGGGAGTCTGGTAGGCCGGTGTTGTTGGGGGCGCGGGCGGCTGATAGCCGCCCCTACAGGGCATCCGGCAATCGTGCGTTCGTAGGGGCGCCCGCCGCTGCGGAACGGACGATCTGCAAGGGAAAAGCCCCCATGCAGCAGGGTTGACGGCGCAGCGGGTCAGTCTCCCTCCAGCACGTCCAGGCAGAGGAAACGCCCGCTCCGGCCATGGTGATGGTCGTGGAGAAATGATGGAATGGAAAAAGGCCGTGTCGCCCCTGGTTGGGTGGCACGGCCTTCGTTTTAGGGTGTCGGGGTTGCAGCAGGGGGCGGGCGAGCCATGCTCGCCCCAA
>JBGVOA010000294.1:0-4857 GCA_045126095.1 Christensenellales bacterium
TCGCGTCGATGCCGTTCTGCAGGCAGAAGGTCTCCCAGTAGTAGCCGCGCTGAGCCAGCAGCTCCTGGTGCGTGCCGCGCTCGGTGATGCGGCCCTCGTTGAGGATGAGGATCTCGTCCGCATCCTTAACGGAGGAAATGCGCTGGGCAATGATGACCTTGGTGCAGTCGTAGGGCAGCTGACGGAGCTGCTGCTGGATGTACATTTCCGTCTCCATGTCCACGGCGGAGGTGGTGTCGTCCATGACGAGGATGCCGGGCTTCACCGCCAGGGCGCGGGCCAGGGCAATGCGCTGCTTCTGGCCGCCGGAGAGGCCCACGCCGCGCTCGCCCACGATGGTGTCGTAGCCGTCGGAGAGCTCCTCGATGAAGTCGCCCGCAGCCGCACGGCGGGCGAAGTCCTTCACTTCCTCCTCGGTGAGCGTCTGGTCGCCAAAGGCGATGTTGCCCTCCACGGTGTCGGAGAAGAGGAACACGTCCTGCGTGGCCACGCCGATGCCGTCGCGCAGCTCATTCAGCTTCCAGCGGCGCACGTTGCAGCCGTCCACCAGAATCTCGCCGCTCTTGACGTCGTAGCAGCGGGAAAGCAGCTGGATGATGGTCGTTTTGCCGGAACCGGTGGGGCCCATGATGGCCAGCGTTGCTCCGGGCTGGACAGCAAAGGACACATCGGAGAGCACCTGGGTGTTGTCGTGCGCAAAGGACACATTGCGGAACTCGATACCGCCCTGCACCTTCTCGTGCGCCACCGCGTCGGGCGCATCCACAATGTCCGCCTTGCTCATCTCCAGCTCCATCACCTTGTTGGAGCAGGTGATGAACCTCTGCCAGTCGTTGAGCAGATTGCCCAGGTTGCGCATGGGCACGGACAGCGCCCAGGAAAGGCTGGTGAAGATCTGCAGCTGACCCAGGGACAGGGGCGCCCAGAAAGTGGAGCCATTCACCGTCTGGATCAGCAGGAAGCCGCCGAAGAACAGGGTGATCAGCGTCATGGCGTTGGCGAGGATCTCAATGAAGGGGAAGAAGGTCAGCCAGCGCTTGTTAATGGACAGATGCGCCTCGCGGAAGGCGTTGGACTTCTTTTCGAAGCTCGCCTTCTCGTGCTCCTCGCGGGCAAAGGCCTTGATGACGCGGTTGGCCGCGATGTTCTCCTGCGCGCCGGCGTTCATCTCGCTCTGGCGTTCGCGCATGTTCATGAACAGCTTGCGCACGCCCTTGGAGTAGATCTTCGTGATCAGCATCAGCAGGGGCGTGACCAGCACCAGCGCCAGCGCCAGCTGCCAGTTGACCCAGAACAGGTAGATGGAGGTGGACAGGAACATGACCACGCTGTCCACCGCCTGGAAATCAATATAGGAAAGGAAATGGCGGCACCAGTCCGTATCGGCGGACATGCGCGTCATCAGGTCGCCCGTGCGGTTGCGGTCGAAGAAGCGCGTATCCTGGTGCTGCAGGCGGGTGAAGAGGCGCACGCGCAGGTTGTAGATCACATTCTGCGAGCTCGTCTCCACAATCACGATCATCAGGTAGCGCAGGCCCTCGCGCAGCACGCGCACGCCCAGCATCGCCAGCAGGATCGGCACCAGCAGGTCAAATTCCGGCACCGCGCCCTTCGCCGTGGGGAAGACGCGGTCCACCATCGTGGCCGTCAGATGCGGATTGATCAGCAGCATCAGCGACGTCACCGCGCTGATGCACAGGGCCAGGACATGCCACTTGTGGTACTTCTTGTCCATCAGGCCCCAAAGCCATTTGATGTTTTCCATAGCAGCTCTTTTCCTCCATACAAGTCGGTCTTGAGCAGAAAACGTATTTCGGGGAAAGTATAGCACCAATTCGTTGCGCGTGCAACAGCTGAAATGGTATTTCTGTGGACAAATTAAACAAATCGCACGTTCTTTATCAGCTGTGCAAAGCCCTCCTTTTTCTCCGTACGCCCCCCACCCAACCTCCCCGGCAGCCTCAGCTTTCCCCAGCAGAAAAAAATAAAAAAAATGAAATTTGGGTGTTGACAAGCCCCCGAATCTGTGGTACAATAGTTTTCGCAGTCAAGCGAAAGCCACTGCGAAAGCCGATGGGGAATGGTGTAACGGTAACACGCTCGGCTCTGACCCGGTCATTCAAGGTTCGAATCCTTGTTCCCCAGCCATATTTGCCTCCGTTGTGTAGAGGCCTAGCACGCGGCCCTCTCAAGGCTGAAACAGGGGTTCGAATCCCCTCGGAGGTGCTCCCGCCTGAATCGTAAGGTTCGGGCGGTTTTTTGTTGTATCCGCAGACTGCAGCGCGCACATTGGCCCCTTCTCCGGCGGTGTCCGCCTCCTCCGATATTGACACCGGTTTACGAAAACGTTATAATAGAAACGTTTGCGAATCCCGATCTGATATGCAGACCAACGAAAGGAACTGATCCGTCATGATCCGTCTGAACTGCGATTACCTGGAGGGCTGCCACCCGTCCATCCTGGCCAAGCTGGCCGAGACCAACCTGGAGCAGACTCCCGGCTACGGCACCGATGATTACTGCAAGGCTGCCGCCGACGCCGTCCGCAGCGCCTTCTCCTGCCCGGATTCCGCCGTGCACTTCCTCGTGGGCGGCACCCAGGCCAATATGACCGTCATCGCCGCCGCCCTGCGCCCCTATGAAGGCGTGCTGTGCGCCGATACCGGCCACATCAACGTGCATGAGACCGGCGCGATCGAGTCCACCGGCCACAAGTGCCTGGCGCTGCCGAACAAGGATGGCCGCATCAGCGCCTCCAAGGTGGCCGTGGCCGCCGCCACCCAGGCGGATGACGAGCACATGGTCAAGCCCGGCATGGTCTATATTTCGATGTCCACCGAGCTGGGCACGGTCTACGATCTGAGCCACCTGAAGGATCTGTACTACACCTGCAGGCAGCTGGGCCTGTACCTGTTTATCGACGGCGCGCGCCTGGGCTACGCTCTGGCTGCCCCCACCGGCGACCTGACGGCAGCGGACATCGCCAAGTACTGCGATGTGTTTACCGTGGGCGGCACCAAGATGGGCGCGCTCTTTGGCGAAGCGGTGGTCATCAACAACCCGGAACTGAACGTGCGCTTCCGCTACATGATCAAGCAGAAGGGCGGCATGCTGGCCAAGGGCCGCCTGCTGGGCCTCCAGTTCTCCGCGCTGATGGAGGATGGCCTGTACTTCGAGCTGGGCAAGAAGGCCGTCGATCAGGCGATGCGCATCCGCACCGCGCTGCTGGAGCGGGGCTTCACCTTCCATGTGGACAGCCCCACCAACCAGCTCTTCCCCATTTTCACCGATGAGCAGTGGGAGAAGATCGAGGAGCTCGGGTTCAAGCTGGAGTTCAACGGCCGCCTGGACGAGGAGCATGTGGTGCTGCGCGTCTGCACCTCCTGGTGCACGCCGGACGAGTATGTGGACAAGTTCATTGACATGCTGAAGGAGCTGTGAGCCGCATGCCCGACGAATGCCTGATCTGCAGCGCACCCCTGGAGTACCTGCACGCCAAAGTCTCCATGACCTGCACCCTGTGCGGGCACAGCTTTCCCAGCAACGCCCAGTGCATAAAGGGCCACTATGTCTGCGATGAATGCCATACCCAGGGCATTGACCAGATCTTCGGCGTATGCCTGCAGGAGACATCGCGCGATCCCGTCGTCATCATGAACCGGCTGATGGCGCTGCCCTTCTGCCACATGCACGGCCCGGAGCACCACATCATGGTGGGCGCGGCGCTGCTGACGGCCTACCGCAACGCGGGCGGGGATATCGACCTGGAAGCGGCGCTGCGGGAGATGCGCAGCCGCGGCGCACAGGTTCCCGGCGGAGCCTGCGGCTTCTGGGGGGCCTGCGGCGCGGGGATCAGCACCGGGCAGTTCCTGTCCATCGTGACAGGCAGCACGCCCCTGGGGCAGGAGGCCTTCGCGCTGGCGCATAAGATGACCGCCCGGTCACTGGGCGCCATCGGCGAGGTCGGTGGCCCCCGCTGCTGCAAGCGGGATTCCTACCTGTCCATTTTGCAGGCCATCGACTTTGTGGCCGAGCATTTGGGCGTGCAGATGGACAAGCCGGAGGCGATCATCTGCCGGCATGCGCCGAAGAACGCCCAGTGCATCAGCAAGCGCTGCCCCTTTTCTCCGGCAAACCGGAAATGAGCATATGAAAACCGCCGCCCCTGGGATGCAATCCCGGAGACGGCGGATTTTTTACTTGACAAGCTGTTTCAGCCGGGGATAGAGCGCATGGCACACCAAGCCCAGCGCCACGCCCGCAATGCCCTGGATGCAGTTGGGGCCGACCGCGCCCCAGGCGGCAGCGGCGCCGAACATCACAGCTTCGAAGGCGAAATATCCTGCCACCATGGCGATCTCCGCCAGCACAAAGGCCAGCGCCGCCCGCAGCCAGGAGCCTTCCTTCCACAGCTTCCAGGCAACCAGCGCAACCACGCCCTTGATGAGGATGGTCGGGATGGCGTAGACCATATAGCCGCCCAGGACGTCCGACAGGCCGGAGCCGATCGCGGCGGCGGGGATGCCCAGCGGGCCCAGCAGCAGGGCGGCCAGGAAGATCGCACCGTCGCCCAGATGCACATAGCCGCCGGTGATCGGCACGGGAACCTTGGGAATGTAGGTCATTACAAAGACCAGTGCAGCCATCACGCCCGCCATAGTCAGCTTCTTTACAGAGAGGTTTTTCATTGGGAGTTCCTTCTTTCCAAGGTTATAGAATGGACGCTGCATCCTCAAGGGGAGGCAGCGTCCACATTATATGGCAAAATAACTATATTGTCAACGAAGAAACGTGTACTTTGTGTGTATCAGCCCAGCTTGGCCAGGCCCAGGTCGATGCGGCGCAGGCACTCGTCCT
>JBGVOA010000295.1:0-6982 GCA_045126095.1 Christensenellales bacterium
GACGATCATCAGCTGCGTCACCTCCCGCAGAAACGGGTCGGTCACATACAGCGACGCGTCCGGCAGGGGCAGGTCGATCTGCGCAGGGGATTCCGCCGCAGCACACGTCAGGCAAAGCAGCGTCATCAGCAATACAAGCAACTTTTTCATCGCATGGCACTTCCTTCCGGTGATTTCACCTATATATACGCATCAGCCCGCCAAATCGTTTCGTCACAAATGTAAAAAGCGGAGGAGCCCTCAGGCTCCCCCGCAAGGATTCACATATTCCGGCCTCAGCCATTCTTTTTCATATACTGCTCCAACAGGAAGGCCTCCAGCTTGCCCATGGGCCACTTCTCCGGCTGGGCGCGGTCGCCGAAGACCATCCAGGCGGGATCGGCGTCCTTCATCTCCGGCCAGAGAGGCAGCGCCTTGCCCTGGCTGTCCACGCCGTTGGGGTCGCCGGTGCGGATGAAGTTGACCCAGTAGTCACACATCGTGCGCGCCAGGTCGTAGTGCTTGCCGGTGAAGGGCCGCCAGCACTTGGCGAGGGTCTCGAAGAAGAACCACAGGTCGACGGAGTGGAAGGTGCCCGGGTTGTCCCAGCCGGGGATCTCCGCGTCGAAGTTGTAGGCGAACAGCGGCTGGCCGCCCTTCTCCGCCTGCTTCCTCGCCGCCGCGCGGATGGCGAAGCCGATGGCGTGCTGCAGGCCTTCGCGGGCGATGGACTCCTTCGTCGCCGGGCGGGTGAAGTGGGAAAGCAGCTCCTCCGCCGCGTCGCCGAACTGCTCCTGCGCCAGGCGGATGAGGGCCTCGTCGCTGTCAGCGAAGGGCGCAGCGGTGAACTCCGTGCTCGTCTGACCCAGCATCACCGGGACATGCACGCGGTCTGCATGCAGATACCACTCGCCGCTGGGGTAGGTGCTGAACACGCCGTCCACGGCCTCGCCCCAGATGCCCCAGGGCATGGCGAGGGATGCGTCCTCCACCACGCGGGCGGGCAGCGCGCGGGCCTCCGCAAGGGTCTTCACGCCCAGCTTCTCGAAGAACTCCACGCCCAGCTTCTCGCATTCGGCCAGGGTGCGGGGGCGCAGGCCCATTTTCGAGCCGTAGGGCTGCGCAAAGGTGCCGCTCTCGACGATCGCCCGCTGGAACAGGCCCTCGTTGCCCGTGTGGGTCATCTGCGCACAGACGCTCATGCCGCCGGCGGACTGTCCGCCGATGGTGATGTTTTCCGGATCGCCGCCGAAGGCCGCGATGTTGCGCTTGACCCAGCGGGTTGCCGCCTGCTGATCGAGGAAGCCGAAGTTCGCCGGGGCGTCGGGCTGCTGCGCCGTGATCTCCGGATGGCAGAGGAAGCCGAAGCAGTTCAGGCGGTAGCCGACGGTGACGACCACCACGCCGCGGCGGGCGATGCGCTCGCCGTCAAACTCCATCTCCGTGGTGTTGCCCACCTGCAGTCCGCCGCCGAAGTACCACACGTACACCGGCATCCCCTCGCGGCCGTCCGCCGGGGCCCACACGTTCAGGTACAGGCAATCCTCGCTCATGGCGAGGTCCTTGTCCACGGCCCACTCGCGGGAGTAGATGTCCTTCGCGGGATCGCCGGCGCAGTTGGCCTGCATGGCGATGGGCGCAAAGTCCGCCGCGAAAAGCTCGCCCTCCCAGTCCGCGCAGGGCTGCGGGGCGCGCCAGCGGTTCTCCCCCACCGGCGGGGCGGCAAAGGGGATGCCCTTGTAGCTGGTGATGCGGGGATCCGCCGCGGGCAGACCGCGCACCCAGCCGTTTTCAACCTTGACCTTACGAATCATTTCATCCCACTCCTTTTTACATAAGAAAATGCGGAACCGGAATACAGAACTGCAAAGCAAATTCCGCATTCCGAATTCCGCATTCCGAATTCAGAATTAGCCCTTCACGCCGCCCAGCACCATGCCGGTGACGAAGTAGCGCTGCAGGAAGGGGTACACCACCAGGATGGGCGCAGCAGACACCACCGTGATGGCGCAGCGCATGGTGACCGGGGTGGTCGCCGTGGTGCTCTTCAGCGCGTCCGCCGTAGCGTTGGCCGCGTTGGAACTCTGGTTGCTGGTGGTGGCCAGCTTCATCTTCAGCAGATACTGCAGGGTGAACAGGTTCTTCTTGCTGCCGTTGTAGATCTGCGTATCGAACCACTGGTTCCAGCTGCCGACTGCCACGAACAGAGCCACCGTCGCCAGCACGGGCATGCACAGCGGGAAGATGATCTGCCAGAAGATGCGCAGATCGTTCGCGCCGTCGATGCGGGCGGATTCCGCCAGCGCCTCCGGCAGGCCCGCAATGTAGGTGCGGATGACGATCATGTTGAAGCAGCTGAACATGGTGGGCATGATGTAGACCCAGTATGTTCCGCGCAGCTTGAGGGTGTTGGAAATGAGCAGGTAGTTGGGGATCAGGCCTGCGTTGACGTACATGGTCATCACCATCACGATGGTGATGAAGCCGCGCAGCACGTACTCCCTCCGGCTGAGCGCAAAGGCCAGCATGGAGGTCAGGATCACGTTGAGGATGGTGGTGATGATCGTACGGGAAACGGAGATACCGAAGGCCGTATAGATCTGTTCATCCGTCAGCAGGGTCTCGTAGGCCTTGAGGCTGAACTGGCGGGGCCACAGGCCAATGCCGCCGCGCAGCGCATCCGTGCCATCGTTGAAGGAGATGGCCACGGTGTTGATGACCGGGTAAAGGGTGATGAACATCAGCACGCACAGGATACAGGCATTGATCACGGGAAAGAGGATATCTCGCCTGGGCTTGCTTCTCTTATTCACTGCCGCTGTCACAGATATCCCTCCCTTAAATCAGCGTATCCTCGTCCAGCTTCTTGGCAATCCAGTTGGCGCCAAAGAGCAGGACGATCGCCACGACGCTCTTGAACAGGCCAGCCGCCGTCGCACGGGCGTACTGGTTGTTCTGCAGGCCGTATTCCATCACGTACACATCGATGGTGGTAGCATGGTGGATGACCTGTGAGTTCTTCATCAGGTACTGGATCTCGAAGCCCGCCTCCATCAGGTGGCCGATGTTCATGATCAGCAGCACCACAAAGGTGGACTTGATGCCGGGCAGCGTCACGTTCAGGATGCGCTGGAAGCGACCGGCGCCGTCGATGGAGGCCGCCTCATACAGCGTGGGATCGATGGAGGTCATGGTGGAAATGTAGATGATGGAATTCCAGCCGACTTCCTTCCACACGTTGATGATGCCCACCAGCCACCAGAACAGCTTCTCCTCGCCCAGCCAGAAGACCTTCTCGCCGCCCATGGCCACAACCAGGTTGTTCACCGGGCCATCGGTAGCGAAGATATTCTGCGCCATACCTACCACGATAACCATGGACAGGAAGTGGGGCAGGTAGGTCACCGTCTGCACGGTGCGCTTGAACATCTTGCTGCGGACCTCGTTGAGCAGAATGGCCAGCAGAACGGAGCTGACCGTGCCCAGCACAAGGTTGATCAGGCTCATGGCCAGCGTGTTGCGGATACTCTCCAGGAAGGTATCCTGCGTGAAGAGCCACTTGAAGTGGTGCAGGCCCACCCATTCGCTCTCCATCACACCCAGTGCAGGGTCGAAATCCTCGAACGCCGTGATCCAGCCCCACATGGGATAGTAGTTGAACAGGAGCACATACAGCAGCATGGGTACGCTCATGAGCATCAGCTGCTTCTGGCCCCACAGCGTACGGAAGAAGCCTTTCTTCTTCGCCCTGATCGCCGGAATGTTCCCGGATACAGAACCGGTCACGGTCACGTCCCCCTTTCGGAAAAAGCCATGGGGAGAGAAGACCTCTCCCCATGGCGCAAAGGAATCAGATCAGGCTATTTCTGATCGACACTACGCCTTGGCAATGTCTGTTCAGAAGCTGCCTCAGTTGGTCGCCAGCTCCACGAGCTTCAGCACTTCCTGCTGCATGAACTGGGTGTAGATCTGGGCAGTGGGCGTGATCAGCTCAACGAACTCAGCCCAGTTGTCCTCGAACTCATCCTCGTCAGCAGACATGATGATCTTGGGCAGCCACTCGTCCTGGAGCGCCAGGAAGGTGTCGTAGTCGTCCTGGATGGGAGTCTTGTCGATCTGCCAGGCCTCGCCCCAGGGAGCCAGCTCGCAGGGCGCGTTGAAGAAGTCAGCGGGCTTGGTGTAGCCGTAAGCAGCCAGGAAGGCCTGGTCATACTCGGACATCAGAGAGAAGTAGATCTCACCCTGGTTGGCGGGATCCCAGGTGTTGCCGTTGTCCATGGTGCCCTGCTTCTTGGGAGCAGATTCCCAGATGGCGGGAGCGGCGTTGGCGCGCTTCCAGGCAGCATCCTGACGGTTGCGGTACTGCTCCTGGGTCATCAGCATACGGCCGTTCTCAACGTAGTAGTCCTCGCCCTCGATGCCCCACTGCAGGCGGATCTGCCACTCGTCGGACAGCAGAGCCTCAAACAGGGCGATCATGCGCTCGGGGTACGCGCAGTTGACAGAGATACCGAAGCCGCGGTCCTTGTTGGGCACGCCGCCGTTCAGGTACTGCTCGGAGATGGCGCCGAAGCCGTAGCTCTCGTCATACACCAGGGGCAGAGCGATGAAGGTGTTCTCGTACATGCCGGCAACTTCCAGAGCGGAGGTGGCGGTGCCGAAGTCCCAGGTCTGGTCGAACATGCCCAGCACGGTGCCGGAAGACAGGGCCGCGATGTACTGGTCATAGTTCATCACGAAGGTATCCTGGCTGATCAGGCCCTTGTTGAACATCTCGTTCAGCTTGGCGTAGTAGGGCTTGGCGTAGTCCTTGTCGATGAAGGTCTCAACCTCGTAGGTCTCGCGGTCGATGTAGACCTCGCCCTCGTTGGGCTGGCCCATCAGGTGCTGCACGGGGTTGATCAGGCAGAAGTGACGCCAGCCTTCGCACAGGATGGCAAAGCCGGTGTAGGGCACGCCGTCGTCATTGACGGGGTTCTCGATGATGAAGCTCTCCAGCAGGTCAAAGTACTGATCCAGGGTCTTGACCTCGGGGTAGCCCGCCCACTCCAGAACCTGCTTCTGCATGAAGAAGGAGGGGCCGTTGCAGTAGTTCTGCACCTGGGCATTGTAGTTGATGCCGTAGTTGGGGATGATGAAGAGCTTGCCTTCGTCATTCACCAGCTGGGGCAGCAGATCCTTGATGTGATTGTACAGGTTGGGGGTGCCCTCCTCGGTGATGTAGGGCAGCAGGTCGATCAGAGCGCCGGCATTGATCAGCTTCTCAGCAGAGTTGCCACCGTCGAACAGATCGGGGTAGTCCTTGCCCGCGATCTTGATGCCCAGCGTCTCGTCCAGGTCGCCCGCCAGGTACTCAATCTCGAAGGTGATGCCGAACTCGTCTTCGATCATCTTGTAGATCTTGTTGTCGCTCGTGGGCTGATCGCCGGGATCGCCACGGAAAACGGTCACAACAATGGGGGCATTGTCCTCAGCCGCAGCAAAGCTGCACAGAGACAAAACCATCAGCATCGCCAGGATGCCAGCCAGGATCTTACGCATGAAATCCAGCCTCCTCAATTTATTATTTGGGAACGTTCCTCCCATTTAAGACAAGTTTACCACCTCTCTTCGAAGAATGCAATACCCATTGCAAATTTTTTGTGGACAAAATTATCCTTTTACGCTTTACTTTAATGAATTCATGCGGTATACTGTCCCTGAAACCGTTTGCGACCCCACCCAGAAGGAGGTAAAACGCCATGCTGCCCGTCTTTTACGAGCGCCGCCCCGAGAGTCTTTTCACCGGCTCCATCTGCGATCACCCCTTCCCCTGCCATGTGCACGATGTGGCCGAGATCATCTGCCTGACGGCGGGCGAAGTCACCATGACCGTCGGCGGAACGAGCTATCATCTCCATCCCGGAGATATCGCCATGGCTTTCCCCTCCGTGCCCCACAGCTACGATGCTGTATCGCCGGACGCAGCAGGCCTGACGCTGATCTTCACCGCCGACGCCATCCCGCAGTACGCGCGCATCTTCCGCAGCATGCACCCGGTCATGCCGCATCTGACGGGAGATCAAGTGCCCGCCGAGCTGGCGGAGGTGATCGGGCGGCTCTCCGCCATCCCCCAGACGGAGGAAAGTCCCCTGCGCCTGGCCTATCTGCACCTGTTCCTGGCGCACCTGTTCACCAATGCGCCCCTCGAAACGGTGGAGATAGGCTCGCTCAGCTCCGTCACAAGCCAGGTGCTGCACTACGTCTCCGAGCATTTCACCCAGCCGCTTTCGCTGGAGAGCACCGCCCGGGCACTGGGCGTGAGCCGCATCCACCTCAGCCACATCTTCTCCCAGCAGCTGCACATCAACTTCCGCCAGTACATCAACTCCCTGCGCATCGATATGGCCTGCCGTCTGCTCCGGGGGCCGGAAAGCAGCATCTCGCAGGTGGCCTGGCAGTGTGGATACAGCAATCTGCGCACCTTCCACCGCGCCTTCCTCACGCAGATGGGCATGCCGCCCAGCCAGTACCGCCGCCGCTTCGGCGTGCCGGACCCGGAGGGCGATGCAGACTCCGACGACCTCCCCGACGCTGCTGAAGCAGAAGAATAATCCCCAAAGGAGCTGATCCCCCCATGCGCCTGCGCCGGATCCTGGCATTCCTCCTCGCCCTGTGCCTCATGACCCCCGCCGCCCTGGCGGAGGAAGCCTTCGTCATCCGCATTGACCTGGCGGGCGAGCAGGCCCCCATCAGCCCGCTGATCTACGGCATCAACAACTTCACCGACGCATCGGTGTACAGCCGCGTCACCACCACCGCCGTCCGTCAGGGCGGCAACCGCATGACCGGCTACAACTGGGAAACCAACTATTCCAACGCAGGCAGCGACTGGCATCACTCCTCCGATACGCACCTGTCCTCCATGCCCACCCCGGCCTATCCCGTCACCGCCTTTGTGAAGATGGCCCGGAACAAGGGCGTCCCCTACCGGCTGACCACCGTGCAGCTGGCGGGCTACGTG
>JBGVOA010000296.1:0-2391 GCA_045126095.1 Christensenellales bacterium
GGTTCTTCGCCGCCTCCGCGCTGCTCACGACCCGCGTGCCGTCCGTGACCATCGCGTAGCCGCGCTCCAGCACGGCGGACGGGTTCAATGCCGCCAGGCGTGCCCGGGCCCGGGCGATGCGCTCCCGGGGTGCCGTCAGCCGCTTGTCCGCCGCAGCCTCCAGGCGCATGTGCGCCATGGCGATGCGCTGGGCCAGGGGCGGCAGCACCGCGTCGATGGCTGCGTTCAGCCGGGCTCTCTGGGCGGCCGTGCGCGTCCGCAGCCCATGGATGCGGTTCTCCGGGGAGACCCGCTCCAGGCGGCGCTGCAGCGTCAGCAGCGTCATGCGTTTCTCCCGGACAAGGGCGGTCGCGGCCTCGGTCAGGTGCTGGCCCATACCGCGCAATCCGGCAATGATCTCCCGCCGGTCGGGCACGGCCATTTCCGCCGCGTTGGACGGGGTTGAAGCCCGCGCGTCCGCCACAAAATCCGCGATGGTCACGTCCGTTTCGTGGCCCACCGCGCTGATGACGGGGATGGGGCTCTCGGCGATGGCCCGTGCGACAATCTCCTCGTTGAAGGCCCACAGGTCCTCCATGGAGCCGCCGCCGCGCCCGGTGATGATCACGTCCACATCCGTCAGGCCCGCCGCCTGCCGGATCGCCGCAGCGATCTCCTCCGCTGCGCCAACGCCCTGCACCTGCACAGGCAGCAGCACCAGCGGCACGCCGGGGTCGCGCTGGGCGGACACCTTGCGGATGTCGTGCAGCACCGCGCCGGTGAGCGAGGTGACCACGGCAATCTTGCGGGGCCGCCAGGGCAGCGGCTGCTTGCGGGCCGCATCGAAGAGGCCCTCGGCAGCAAGCTTCGCCTTGAGCACCTCGAACTGCTGGTACAGCGTGCCCACACCGTCCGGGCGCATGTTTTCGCAATAAATCTGGTACGTTCCGCTCTCCGCGTACAGGCTGACCTGCCCGGAGACGATCACGCGCATGCCGTCCATCGGGCGGATAGATTGCCGCATGGCGTTCTGCCGGAACATGACCGCGCTGATGCGGCAGCGGTCATCCTTCAGCGTGAAGTACCAGTGGCCCGACGAGTGCCGCTTGAAGTTGCTGATCTCCCCGCGAAGCCTCACGCTCCGCAGGGTCGGGTCAGCCGCCAGCGTCCGCCGGACGTACTCGTTGAGGTCGCTGACCTCGATGATCCATTCGGGCACGGGGCGACCTCCTTTCGGGCGTTATCAGCCCAGCAGCTTTTCAGCCGGGGACTTCGTCCCTTTTCCTATTCCAGGTTGTCAGTGAAGCAGCTTCTCTGCCGCTTCCACGGTGTTCTCCAGCAGCATGGTGATGGTCATCCGGCCCACGCCGCCGGGCACGGGGGTGATCCAGGAGGCGACCTCCTTCACCGCGTCGAAGTCCACGTCGCCCACGACCTTGCCGTTCTCCAGGCGGTTGATGCCCACGTCGATGACGATCGCGCCGGGCTTGACCATGTCAGCGGTGATGAACTTCGCCTTGCCGACCGCCGCCACCAGCACATCCGCATTGCGGGTGTGGGCCGCCAGATCAGCCGTGCGGCTGTGGCACATGGTGACGGTGCAGTTCTGCTGGAGCAGCAGCATCGCCATGGGCTTGCCCACGATGTTGCTGCGGCCCACGACCACGGCCTCTTTGCCGGAGAGGTCGACGCCCGTGCGGCGGATCATCTCCAGCGCACCCTTGGGGGTGCAGGCGACGACGCCGTTCAGGCCGTTAAGCAGCTTGCCCGCGTTCTGGATGTGGAAGCCGTCCACGTCCTTCTCCGGCACGATCACCGCCAGCGCAGCGGCCTCGTCCAGGTGACGGGGCAGGGGCAGCTGCACGAGGATGCCGTGGATGGCCTCGTCCGCATTGAGCGCACGGATCTGGCTTTCGAGCTCCTCCTGGGTGGTGCTCTCCGGCATGCGGATGGTCACGGAGTGGATGCCCACCTGCTCGCAGCCGATGCCCTTGTTGCGCACGTAAATCTGGCTGGCCGGGTCTTCGCCGACAAGGATGACAGCCAGGCCGGGGTGGATCCCCTTCTCCTTCAGGGCAGCAACGCGCACCGCGATTTCGCCGCGGAGCGCCTCGGACATCACCTTACCATCAAGCAGCTGTGCAGACATAGCTATGACCTCCATATTTCGGTTGATTTCAGTTGAAATGCTGCGTTTCCCGCAGCTTCTCCGCCCCGATGAGCGCCACGCCCACGGCGTTATCCCCGGAATACTCCGGCCTGCCGAAGCAGACGTGCAGGTTCCGGTCGCGCTTGGCGATGCGCTCGCGCAGCATCTCACGGAACAGCTTTGACGACGCCACGCCGCCCGCAATCAGCACCTGGCGGATGCCCGTCTTCTCCGCGCCCGCGCAAACCATGCGGGCCACGGTG
>JBGVOA010000297.1:0-3307 GCA_045126095.1 Christensenellales bacterium
TGCAGGCCATTAGCCGCGACATCCTGTGTTTTGCCATGCAGACGCTGCGCTGCTGCTCAATTGTAGCCCATGTCCACGATGAGCTGATCATCGAAGCCGACCCGCGTATGTCCCTCGAAGCCGTATGCGAGCAGATGGGCCGAACGCCGCCGTGGGCACAGGGCCTGCAGCTTCGTGCCGACGGATACGCCACGGATTTCTACAAAAAAGATTGATACCTATGTCCACATCAGCCCTTCGTCTGTCCGAACAGGATGGACGAAGGGCTGTTTGCTCTATCCGCTTTATGAGGAGGAATCCGAATGTTCTATGTCAAGACCCTGCTCGGTGCCAATACAGCCATTGTAACGGAGATCACCGACGAGAATGTGTTCACCCGCTGCCCGGACTGCGGCACTGAGATCGGCATCGATCTTAACGATGTCATCGACGAGGATGGCGAGCTTGATCTGTATGGTCTGGGCGTGTGCTGCCCGGAGTGCAGTCGCGCACGCTGGAAGGCCGCACATGCCAAGTGCGAAGGGAGCGCCTGCTATGCGCATCAGTAAGTACAACCATGAGGGCTATCCCGATCCCACCACCCATGATGCGCTGATGAATATCGAAAAGGAAAAGCGGACGGCGCGTCTGGCTGCGCTGCCCCGGTCGCCAACATTCAGGCCGATTGTATTTATCTGCAGCCCCTATGCGGACGATCCGCTGAACAACGAGCGCCGCGCTATCCGATACTGCCGGTTCGCCGTGCGCCGGGGCTGTATACCCATTGCGCCGCACATCTATTTTACCCGCTTTCTGGACGAGCGGAATCCTTCCGACCGGGAGTTGGGGCTGTTCATGGGACAGGTCATGCTGACCAAGTGCGCGGAGCTATGGGTATTCGGAAGCCGCGTCACGCCGGGCATGGAGCGCGAGATCGTTAAGGCCGAGGAGCGCGGAATGCCGATCCGCTATTTTGAGGAGGACATGGAGGAACACATCAATGGATGAGATCATTTCGGCACTCAGCTGTATTCCGGTAAAGGACTGTTCCTATGCGGAATGGCTCGGCATTGGTATGGCGCTCAAGGACGCCGGTTACGAATGTGCCGTGTGGGACGAGTGGTCAAAAAACGATAAGCGCTACATCGCAGGCGATTGCGAACGCCGCTGGGCTTCCTTCAAGGGCTCGGAGCATCCCATCACTGTTCGCACCATCCGCGCGATGGCACGGAAGAACGGCTGGATCTCTGCTTTCACTGATTTTGAAGATGTGCAGGAGCTTACGCCCTGCGAGATGCTGATCCGCTATCTGGAAACGCTGTTCCAGCCCAATGACATCGTCGGCTTTGCCACACAGGTGGCGCAGGACAGCCACGGCAAGCTCAAACCCATTAACACCAATCTGGCCATGCAGGCGTCGGATTTCATCGCCCGCCTACACGAGGGAAACGACATCGATGCGGTCATCGGGCCGTACCGGTCTGACTGCGGCACATGGATCAGGATGAATCCACTGGACGGCAAAGGTCAGTCCGACAGGAATGTGTCGGCCTACCGATATGTGCTCATTGAATCGGACGAGCTGCCCAAAGAAGACCAGGAGCGTATCTATCGCAAATATGAACTGCCCATCGCCGCGCTGGTGGATTCCGCCGGGAAGAGTGTGCACGCCGTTGTGCGCATCGACGCGCCCGATGAGCAGGAATACCGCCGCCGGGTGAATTATCTGTTCCGCTTTCTGGAGCTGCGCGGCTTCCCCGTGGACAACGCCAACAAGAACCCCTCCCGGCTGAGCCGCATGCCCGGTGTTCTGCGCGACGGCGTGATGCAGGCACTGCTGGCCACGAACATTGGCAAGCACACATGGAGCGAGTGGCTGGAATACGCCGAGGAGCTTGCCCTGCTGCCGGAGCCGATCCGACTGTGCGACGTTGAGACGCCGCCGCCCAAGCCACCGGAGCTGATTCGCGGCATCCTGCGGCGCGGGCACAAGATGCTCATCGCAGGCCCCAGCAAGGCTGGCAAGAGCTTTCTGCTGATCGAGCTGGCGATTGCAATTGCCGAAGGCAGCAGCTGGCTGGGCTTCACTTGTGTGCAGGGAAAGGTGCTGTATGTGAATCTGGAAATCGACCCTGCGTCCTGTATCGACCGTTTCGTTACGATCTACGGCAGGCTGGGCTTCGCGCCCCCGCACACGGAGAATATCGTGATTTGGAACCTGCGCGGACACGCCCTGCCGCTGGACAAGCTGGTTCCCATTTTAGTCAGGCGCATGAAGGACGAGCAGTTCGCCGCCGTCATCATCGACCCGATCTACAAGGTCATCACTGGCGATGAAAACAACGCCAGCGATATGGGCGCATTCTGCAATCAATTCGATAAGATCTGCACCGAGCTTGGTGCATCGGCGATTTACTGCCACCACCACAGCAAAGGTGCGCAGGGCGGCAAAAAAGCCATTGACCGAGCCAGCGGCAGCGGCGTATTCGCCCGCGACCCGGATGCACAACTGGACATCATCGAGCTGAAGAAGCCGCTGTTCAAGGAAGTGGAAACAGAGACCGACGATGGCGAGGTCATCGAAATCGAGCAGTTTGACACCACCCGGTCGGCATGGCGCATGGAAGCATCCCTGCGCGAGTTCCCGCCTATCACACCGGTCAATTTCTATTTTGACTATCCTCTCCACCCAGTGGACACAGAGGGAGCGCTGGCGATGTACCGACCGGATGGAAGTCCTCTGGCCAATTTGGACGCAAGCCCCAAACGTACCACGCCGGAAATCCGCAAGCGCCGTCTGGATGACGCCTTTGAAGCAGCGCCTAAAAATGAGCCGATCACCATCAAGGTACTGGCCGATCTGGCAGAGGTATCTCAGGATACCATGCGCCGATACCTAAAAGAATTCGACGAGGATTACATGGTTTACCGGGGCATTGTGCAGGAGCGTCCGCTGCTCTCCGACAAGCCGAAAAGCCCGTAAATGTACCCACGAACCTTGCACGTCATAGGGCGGTTTCTCCCTAAAATGCGAAAAGCGCAAAACCGCACACATGGGAAAAACCACCCAATGCAAATGCAAATTTGCACTTGTCCGACTATATAAAGAAATCTGCAAATTTGCAAAAAAGGGCGTCAAGCAGTGATGGGAATCGGGTAAGGGGATGAATCCCCCTTACCTGATTCTCCGTCACAGCTCGCCTTGACCATCGCCGATGATGAAGAGTCAGGAGTGAAACACAATGAACAATCAGAATGAACATGTGGCAGATGCAATTTATAAGGCGCGATGCCTGAAAACCCTGCAGGAGCTGGGACTCCCTACCGA
>JBGVOA010000298.1:0-1551 GCA_045126095.1 Christensenellales bacterium
GCCGATCGGCGGATGCCACGGGCACACGCCCGCGCGCTTCTCGATCTCCGCCCACTCGATATCCGGGTCGGTCTCCTTGATTTTGGCGACCTTGCCGTTCCACTCGTCCATTTCCGCCTGGAAGGCGTCCTGCTTGGCCTGCCACATTTCCAGGGTGATGCCCTCGATGCTGCGCTCGTACTCCTCGGCCGCCTTCATCGCGGGGACGCAGCGGTTCAGGGCCACGTCGTCCATCCAGGAGAGGATCGACGTGCCGCCCCAGTTGCAGCCGATGATGCCCACCGGGAAGCCGGTGTGCCTGCGCAGCTCGCAGGCGAAGAAGTACGCCACGGCGCTCATGTCGCCGCCCACATGGGGCTTGATCTGCTGCCAGTGGGCTGCATCATGGGCAGCCTGGCCCTTCTCGTCCAGCGCGGACACGCGGGGCACGTTGAAGTAGCGCAGGTCGGGGTCGTCATGGGTCTTGATGACCTCCTGACCGCCGCGGGCATTCCACAGACCCCACTCCATGTTGCTCTGGCCGCCGGCCATGAAGACAAAGCCGGTGCACAGGTCGGAGGCCGTCCAGGTCATGCTGTCCGAGGTCAGGGTCAGGGTGAAGGGACCCGCGCCCAGCTTCTGCTGCGGCAGGTGGATGAGGAAGCGGCCGTCCCTGGCGGTGGACATGCCCTCGCCGGTAACAGTGCCGTCCGCCGCAGTGATCTGCGCGCGGATGACTTCGCCCTCGTCCGCCGAGCCAAAGATGCGCAGCTCCTTGCCGATGGGCAGGATCGCATGGTCGCCGAAAAGCGGCGATACCTTGAACATGCTGCCGCCTCCTTACTTCTTCAGGAACTCGAGATTCTTGCGGATCAGCTCGCACCGCTGCTTCACGCAGTCGGGGCTGCGCAGGGGATCCTTGGGGGTGTTGAGCAGGTAGTCACACAGGCGGCCGATGTCGGTCTCGGCAACATGCATGCGGGTGTCGGAGGAGGCGTAGTAGATGTACACCTTACCGTCATCGTCCGCAATCGCGCCGTTGGTGAACACCACGTTGCTCACGTCGCCCACGCGCTCCTTACCCAGCGGGCCCAGCAGCATGCCGGAGGGCTCGCCGATGACCTTCGAGGGATCGTTCAGGTCGGTCATGAAGGCGTAGAGCACATAGCGCAGGCCGGCAGCGGTGTTGCGCACGCCGTGGGCGATGTGGATCCAGCCCTTGTCGCACTTGATGGGCGTCGCGCCCGCGCCGTTCTTGGCCTCGGTGATGACGTGGTACTTGCGGGCGGAGATGATCTTCTCCTCATCGATGACGGCGTTGGTGATGTCATCGCACAGGCCGAAGCCGATGCCGCCGCCGCTTCCGGTCTCGATGAAGTCGTCCATCGGGCGGGTGTAGAAGGCGTACTTGCCCTCCACAAATTCCGGATGCAGCACCACATTGCGCTGCTGGGGGCTGCGCAGGGTCTTCAGATTGGGCAGACGCTCCCAATTTTCGAGGTCCTTCGTGCGGACGATACCGGCAGCCGCCACAGCGGCGGACAGATCATTGCTGGTGATGTCCTTGCTCTC
>JBGVOA010000299.1:0-12918 GCA_045126095.1 Christensenellales bacterium
CGTCCGCCGCCGTCAGAAGAAGGAAAAGGAAAGCGCCGTGCTGGTGGACGAGAACGGCGAAAGCTTCACCAGCTTCTATCACCAGGACGACGCCTGATGGCTTTGAGGGAGTGTACGCTCCCTCACTTTTTCTTTGCCATATGGCCCAATCCGTGCTATAATACCTGCAAACGATACCTACAACAGGAAGGTGATACCTCATGGCGCCGCTGATTTCCAAATGGCACCGCGAGCTGGAGCTGTTCAGCGCGGTCAAGCCGCTGATCATCCTGGAGGGCAACGTGCTGGATCAGTACCGTTACCCCGTCGCGGGCTCCATCGCAGAGGATACCCTCGTGCCGCTGCCGGAATACCTGCAGGGCTTCCTTGCGGACAACGGCTACGAGCAGGTGGTGTACTACTCCAATCTGGTGGGCTTCATGAACCCCTATCAACCCGCGCAGCTGACGGCCTTCGCGCAGCACAACGGCTGCCGCGTGGCCTCCGGAGCCATCCCGGCGGAGTTCAAGGGCAACACCCAGGAGACCGCCCCCAATATCATCCGCCGCGCCATGACCCAGGGCGCCAAGGCCACCGCCATCGTCATGGAGCTGGCCAGCCACTATATCGTCACCCCCGAGCGGATGGATCAGCATGACGTGAACAGCTTCAATCTCCTCATGCAGGCCGCCATGACCGCCGCCACGGTGCGCACCCCCATGGGCCGCAGGCAGAATCTGCTGATCCTGCTCGTCTCCAAGCTCAACGATCTGCCTGCGTGGTTCTACCTGAACAACCCGCTGTGCAAGACCATCCTGCTGGAGGCCCCCGACCGTGAGGAGCGCAAGCGCCTCATCTCCGGCAGCGCCTGGCCCACCTTCTTCGATTCCACCGTCTACCGCACCGATATGCCCTATTACGAGCAGCACCCCGAGGAGCTGGCTCAGCTGCGGGAGAAGTTCGTCGGCCTCACCGAGGGCCTCACCTTCACCGAGCTGGACGCCATGCGCCGCCTCTCCAAGCAGGAATGCACGCCCATCCGCGACCTCAGCTCCATTGTCGACCTGTACAAGTACGGCATCAAGGAGAACCCCTGGGCAACCCTCTCCATGGACAGCCTGCGGACGGCCAAGCAGGATTTCCAGAGGCGCATCAAAGGCCAGGACCCTGCCCTGGAGCGCACGCTGGACGTGGTCAAGCGCGCTGTGACGGGCATGAACGGCTTGTCCTCCTCCTCCACTGCCAAGCCCAAGGGCGTGCTGTTTTACGCCGGCCCCACCGGCACCGGCAAGACCGAAACAGCCAAGGCCCTGGCCGAGAAGCTCTTTGGCGACGAAAGCGCCTGCATCCGATTTGATATGTCCGAATACGGCCAGAGCCACTCCGACCAGAAGCTGCTGGGCGCACCTCCCGGCTATGTGGGCTACGAGGCCGGCGGACAGCTGACCAACGCCATCAAGAAGAATCCCTTCGCCGTGGTGCTCTTTGACGAGATCGAGAAGGCTCACCCCTCCATCCTGGACAAGTTCCTGCAAATCCTGGAGGACGGCCGCCTCACCGACGGCCAGGGCCACACCGTCTACTTCTCCGAGACCATCATTATCTTCACCAGCAACCTGGGCATGTACGTCAAGGACGAACTGGGCCGCCGCCACCAAAACGTCACCATGGACATGGATTACGCCGAGGTGGAAAAGCGCCTGCGCCAGGCCATTGAGGATCACTTCAAGCTGGAGCTGGGCAGGCCTGAGATCCTCAACCGCATCGGCGAAAACATCGTCATCTTCGATTTCATCCGCCAGGAGGCAGGCCAGGCCATCCTCCGCAGCCAGGTGAATAAGATCGTCCGCCGCATGGAGGAGCAGAAGCGCATCCGCATCACCATCACGGACGAGGCCTATCAGCAGCTGGCAGACGCGGCACTCAGCGACCTCTCCAACGGCGGCCGCGGCGTGGGCAATCAGGTTGAAGCGCTGCTGATCAACCCGCTGTCCCGCTGGCTGTTCGACAACGGCGTGACCGGCAACGCCCGGGTGACCATCACCGCCTTCGACGTTTCCGCCCGTCCGCCGCGCCTGGAATGCACGCTGCCTGACGCAAAGGAGGACGCATCCCATGAATGACCGCCGCTCCCTTTCCGGCCTGCTGAATGACCTGGCCACCACCGCCCGCGATCTGTATGGCGAAAACGCCGCCGCCCTTTCGCGCCTGACCCAGGAGGTGCAGAGCGCCCCGGAAATCGATCCCGCGCTGATGGAGGCCGCCTCCCTGCCCGAAAGGCCGCAGTCAGCCGGGGCAGCGCCCGCTCCCACGGTGTCCGCCGTGGCAGTGAAGCCCGCGCTGCCGCCCTTCTCCGCCCTGTGGAAGGTGGCGGACGAGGCCATCGACTGGACGGAGGCCCTCATCTCCCCCACCCCCACCGACGGCCTGACTGCCCCGGAGAAGTGGGCCCTGTACCATGAGCAGGCCGCCCGCGTGCTCCACGGCGACGTTCCCGCCTATCTGAACGTGCTGCGGGCCGCCAACCCCATGGGCGACCTGATGCCCTATGTTTCCGCGCTGGACGTGAGCGCCGAGAGCAGCGAATCCCTGCGGGCCGTTTTCACCGTCCGCGACGACCTGATGGAAACCAATCCGGAGCGCTACCTCGCCGGCATGGCCCTGCGCATCGCCCGCGACCTGTTTGCCGTTCTGCCCGTCACCAGCGTCACCGTCCTGGGACGCCAGGGCAAGAGCGAGCTGCTGCGGGTGGAGTTCTCCCGCCAGGAGCTGAACAAGGTGCGCTTTGCCTTCATCGACCCGGTGGACTTCGTCAGCCAGTGCGGCGGCGTGTTCACCCTCTCGGGCGCATGAGGCCGGATCACCGCCAGGGCCGCTGGGCCCGGGAGCTGCTGGCCCTGCAGCAGCCGGACGGCACCTGGCCGGGCTGCTTCCACTCCCTGGCACAGCCCACCAAAGCGCCGCCCACCACCGAGCAGGCCCTGCGCCGCCTGCACGCGCTGGGCTTCACCATCGCGGACGAGCCCGTCCGCCGGTGCATGAACACGCTTGCCTCCTGCCTGCGGGGCGAGCGCAAGATCGACGCCTACTGGGAGAAGGGCCTCGACTGGGCCATGTTTGAGCCGCTGATGCTGGCTGCCTGGGTGCGCCGCTTCGATCCCGATCAGCCGGACGCGCTGGCGCTGGCCCGCCGCTGGGCCCGCGTGGCCGAGGCAGGCCTTACCACCGGCGAATACGACGAAGCCGCCTGGAACGCCGCCTACGAGGCCGAATTCCACCGGCGCGGCCGCCACAATGCCCCCCTGGGCCTGTGGGCCATGTACCACGCCATGCTCCTGCCCGGCCTGCTCTCGCCGGATGCAGAGCGCGCACTGGTGCGGCACATCCTGCGCACGGGCATGTACTACGTCCACCAGCCGCCGCTGCACACGCCCCCTGCGGATTTCGCCTCCAAAGCCACCGTGCGCTGGCTGGCCGCCCTTTCATTGCTGACAGCTTATCCCGCCGCCCGGGAGGAGCTCGCCTTCGCCGCCGCATGGCTGCGCCTGAACGCTCGCCCCGACGGCGCCTGGGATCTGGGTGCGCAGTCCGCCGACAAGGTACACCTCCCCCTTCGCGACAGCTGGCGGAGCGAAGCCGTCCGCCGGGATGACTGCACGGAAGTGATCGAAGCCTTCCTCTATATTATCGAAGCTGACCGGTGAGCGACCGGACACATATTTCGCACCCACCGACGTTTTCGCCCTGCATGGTTCTGCCGTGCAGGGTTTGTGTTTTTTTGTCCATCCCGGTGGAACAAATAACAAAAAACACAAAAAAGCCTGAAAAAACATCAAATTTGTCCATGCGAAATTTTCGGAACCGTTTACATACCATTGCACTTCCAGTTGAACTGTGGTACAATGTAACATGGTTTACATTTCTCTGTAACCGACCGGCAGGGCCGGAATCCATACATCCGCAGGGGGCACATCATGCGCAGAACGATTTACATCCTCACGATCTTCATCCTGCTGTGCGGCATCGCGCTGGCAGCCTACGCGCCCGACGGTCTTTCCATGGCGTTCATCATCGCCATGGAGATGCTCGTTGCCCTGGGCGCGCTTCTTGGCATTCTGCCGGTGATGCAGTATGCCCGCGGCCTGCGCACCGGCCTGAAGGGCATCAACCGCGCCCTTGAGCACCGCAGCGGCTCCGCCTGGACAATGCTGGAGGCGGAGGAGGACTTCTTCCACCAGGGCACGCTGGACGGCATCTTCCACGAGTATCAGCAGAAGCTGCGCAGCCAGCGGGAATCCGGCCAGGTGCTCAGCGACATCGACGATTATCTGAGCGACGATGTGCTGGCGCTGCATTCCTGGCAGTCCATCGTGATGCAGATTCCCGGCACGCTCACGGGCCTGGGCATCCTGGGTACCTTCGTGGGCCTGATCCTCGGTATCCGCGGCATCGGCTTCAGCACCGTCAACGCTGCGCTGGCCAGTGTGCAAACGCTGCTGGGCGGCATCCAGGTGGCCTTCTACACCTCCATCTGCGGCGTGATCCTTTCCCTGCTGTTCAACCTGGTCTACCGCATGGCCTGGAACGTGATGGTGCGCGATCTGGGCGTGTTCACCGAGTCCTTCCACAAGAACGTGGTGCCCCCGGTGGCCGATCAGGCGCGCTATCGCGAGAGCCGCAGCCTCCGCCAGATCACCGAGCTGCTGGAGCGCCTGCCCAAGAACGCCGGCTACTCCGTGTCCGCCGGAGCGATCAGCACCGCGTCTCCCTCCGGTTCCGACGCAGAGCATATCCTCATGCCGCAGATCGTCACCGCCCTGCGCGAGGGCGAATTCACCTTCCTCCTCCAGCCCCGGTACGAGCTCAACACCCGCAAGCTCGTGGGCGCAGAGGCCCTTGTCCGCTGGAACCACAAGAAGCTGGGGCTCCTGGCTCCCAGCGCCTTCATACCGCTTCTGGAAAGCAATGGCTACATCACCAAGCTCGATCAGTACATCTGGGAGCAGGTGTGCCAGACCATCCGCCGTTGGATCGACGAGGGCCTGCGTCCCCTGCCGCTGTCCATCAACGTCACCAAGACGGACATCCTGGCCATGGATGTGGCGGAGACCTTCGACAGCCTGCTGAAGAAGTACCGCCTGCCCCCGCGCAGCCTGGAGATCGAGATCGCCCAGAACGCCTACCTGCAGTCCGCAGGCACCGTGGTGGACACCGAGAGCCGCCTGCGCCAGGCGGGCTTCCGCGTGGTGATGGACGGCTTTGACGGCGACTACATCAACCTCAGCCATGTGGAGGGTTTCCAGGCAGACGCGCTGAAGCTGGACCTGCGCCGCACCGATGGCGCACAGGCCACCCTTACCTCTGCCTTTGAGCAGGCGCGGACGCTGAAGATGAACCTCTCCGCCGAGGGCATTGAGAACATGGAGCAGCTGGCCACGCTGCGCAAGTGCGGCTGCACCGAGGGACAGGGCTTCTTCCTCTCCAAGCCTGTGACGCTGGAGGAGTTTGAAGCCATGATGAATGGGGACAAGGCCTGATGAAACCGAAGAAGCAAAAAACGCATGATGAGCTGAATATGTGGCAGCCGACCAGCGACCTGATGAGCGCGCTGATGTACATCCTGATGCTGATCGTGCTGCTGCTGGGGCTGTACCTGCTGCAGATCCCGGAGGAAACGGAGCTGGATCCCTACCCCGGCGATCATTATGATGGCGAGGGCTGGCACGATGACGGCGGCTGGACGCCCACGCCCACCGTAACCCCCACGCCCACCCCCGACTGGGACGATGGCGGCGGCGGTGGCGGCCGCTGGTACAACGATGGCGGCTGGCCTTCCCCCACCGTCACCGTGACGCTGACTCCCACGCCCACCATCACCCCCACCTGGCGGCCTGACAGCGGCTCCGGCGGCGGCGGTGGCGGCGGAAACGGCGGCGGCGACGGCCCCGGCGAAGAGCCCGACAACGGCTTCAAGTCCGCCGTGTATGTGAAGCTGGTGGACGCGGAGACCGGCCTGAGCATCAAGCTGCCCGGCGTGACCTTCGAATTGTGCACGCTGGACGGCGCGCTGCAGACCCTCCACACCTACTATCCGCAGCGCATTTCCTACCGCTCCTACCTGACCACGGAGATCGGCGAGTTCTATCTGCCGGAAAAGCTGATGGCCGGCAGCTACGAGCTGCATCAGCTGACGGAGGCGGAGGGCTACGACCTGTCCGAGCCCACGCTGTTCCACCTGGCCGACCTCTATGACTGGCCTCAGCCCTATGTGGTGGAGGTGCCGGCCTTTGCCAGCCGCAACGTTGTGCGCGTCCAGCAGACCGACAGCGAAACCGGCCTGCCCGTTTCCGGCGGCAGCTTTGATGTGATCGCCGTGCGCGACGTGATCACCGCCGACGGCACGCTGCGCTACTACGCCGGCCAGACCGTTGCCCGCATCGACTGCGACGAAAACGGCTACGGCGAATCCGAGGAGATCTACCTGGGCGACTACCGCGTGGTGCAGCGGGATATCCCCCGCTACTACGCCGGGCTGACGGAGGAGTTCACCGTCACGGTCAACAAGCGGGCGGACATTGCGCCCCCAGCCACGGCCGTCAGCTGTGAACGCACCCGCATCACCCTGACCCTGGCGGACGAGCTCTATCCCGACCGTGCTATCGCCGGCGCTTCCTTCACCATCACCAGCAGCCTCGCCCCCGCCGAGCCCATCCAGGTCACGACAGACGGCATGGGCCGCATCGTCCTTGACGAGGTGGAGAAGGGCGCGACCTACCGCATCGCGCAGCGCACCGCCACCGGCAGCTACCGCGCCGACCCGGACGCCCGCACGGTGTCCGTCACCGCGCAGGGGCGCATCGGCAGCGACGCCCAGACGCACCTGAACGTGACCAACCGCATGCTGCGCGTGTCCCTGGGCGTGACCGACGAGCTTTCCAGCGTACAGGTGCCGGGCGTGAGCCTCGCGCTGTACAACGATGCGGACGAGCTGATCACCGCCTGGACCACCACCAGCTCCGCCCTGCAGCTGGAGGACCTGACCGAGGGCCGCTACTACCTCACCAAGGCCGAGGAGCCGGAGAAGCACTACCCCTTCACCGTCCGCAACACCAAGGATGTGCAGGTCTTCAACGTCCATACAACCTATGTGCTGCAGTATGTGGTGCTGGGTGCGGCTGCGCTGGCCGTCATCGGCGGCGTTGCCACCGTCCTCATCCTCCGCAAACGCAAAAAGAGCAAAACGACTTGACATAAAGGAATGAAACGCTCATGAGAAACGGCGGAATCCAGATTCGCGTCAGCGACGTGCTGTTCATCCTCAAAAAGCGCTGGAAGACCATCGCCGCGCTGACCCTGCTGGGTCTGATGTTCGGCTTTCTGCTCTCGGGGATGACCTATGTGCAGAATTCCCTGCAGACCTACGAATTCACGGGCTCCTGGGCCATCACCACCCGCAACAGCGAGAACCGCTACATCAACGGCTCCCTAGCTGCCACCAACAACGACTATCACCTGGCCGAGGACATGGTGGACGCCGTGCGCTACATCATCCTGAGCGATAAGGTGATGAGCGACGTCATCGCAGAAGCACAGCTGAGCGGCGTGAGCCCTGCCCAGCTGCGCTCCAGCCTGACGGTGGAGCCGTACAAGGACACGCAGATCCTGCAGGTGAAGCTGTCCTGGCGTTACCAGTCCGAGGGTCTCGATATCTGGCGCGCCCTGCACAAGCATGCCAACACGGAGGTGCAGCGCCTGCTGATGCTGGGCACCCTGGAGCGCTTCAGCGCCGATGACGCGCAGGAGCCCGTCGTCACCGAGGCGGGCATGGGCGGCTCCGGCAGCCTGCAGCTGTGGATGCTGCTGGCCCTGCTGGGCTTTGCCGCCGGCGTGGGCGTGGCGCTGATGGAGCTGCTGATCCACCCGACCATCAACAACGTCCGCGATGTGGAAACGATGCTGGGCCTGGAAACCATCGGCATCGTCCCCCAGGATAACCGCTTCTTCCGCCGCCAGGTGTCGCTCCTCTCCCCCGAGGGCGCGTCCTCCGAGGTGGTGCAGAGCTACAGCGCTGCGGCTTACATCCTGCGCAACCGCATGGGCACCAAGGAGCAGCACCACTGTTTCTATGTCACCTCTGCGGGTACCCGCGAGGGCAAGACCACTGCCGCCGCCAACCTGGCCGTGCAGCTCTCCGATATGGAGCACCGTACGCTGCTGATCGACTTCAACACCCGCAACCCGGGCCTGGGCGCGCTGTTCCTGCCTGAGGTGGACTACGCCCACTCCCTCAATGCCCTTTACCGGGGCGAGGCCACGGTGGACGAGGCTATCACCACCCTCACCGGCAACCTGGATCTGCTGCCCACCGTGCTGGAGCATAACCCCATCCCCATGGACAGCACCGTGGAGGAGCTCTTCCGCCAGCTGACGCAGAAGTACGAGTACGTCATCATCGACGCAGGCCCCGTGGGCCAGGTGTCCGACACCCTGAGCCTCAACCGCGTCGCCAGCGCCGTGCTCTTCGTCATCGGCTACGATTCCGCCACCGTCCCGGACATCCAGGCCGCCCTGGCCAAGCTGGACAAGAGCGGCATCCGCGTGGTGGGCTGCGTGGTCAACGGCGTGACGAAGGGCAAGAACACCCGCGACATTTCTCCCCGCCCCCGTCAGAAGCAGCCCGCCCCCGCCGAGCCCTTCGCGCCCCAGGCTGAGCGCGAGCTGATCGACGAACTGGGCAGCACGCCAACGACCACCAATCCTGCCGTCCCCAGCGCCCGTTCCCGCAATGTGATGGATGATCTGCTGGCCCCCGCCGGCAGCCCCGCTGCCCCCGCCACCCAGGACGAGCTGATGTCCTCCCTGCTGGACATGAGCGGCAAATCCAACGAAACCGCCTCCACCTGAGCCAGATAGGAGGGCCCCATGAACGACCGGGACGCCATGCAGCTGCTGCTCTGCGCGCTGCTGCTCCTGAGCTGCCTCACACGCCTGATCCGGCGGACGCTGTGCGCGCTTCAGGGGGACAGGGCACTGCCCGTAGTCATGCTGAGCGCAGGCTTTCTCCTGTTTTCCGGCGCATTGTGCGGCATTATCGAGCGCTTTGCGGGCGCAGCGATGCTCCTGCCCGCCCTGCTGCTGCTCACGCTCTTCGGCACATGCGCAGCGGCCCTCCAGGGGCTGGGCAGCCTCCGCACGCCGCGGCAGCTCCTGCCCGCACTGGGGCTGATAGCCTGGATCGCGGCATTCATCACCGGCACCGTGCTGCTGCGTCAGCCGGGCGAAGCGCTGATCCTCCTGCGTTTCGATGTGCTGGCAGATGTTTCCCGCCTGCACAGCCTCAGGCCCCTGCGGGATGTGCTGCTGAATCTGCTGCTCCTGCTTCCCCTTGGCGTTCTGCTGCCCCTGGCAGACCGCGCGCCCCATGTGTGGCTGAACACACTCTCCACCGTCTTGCTTCTCTCCGCCGCCGCCGAGGGCGTGCAGCTCCTGTTCTCCCTCGGGCAGGCGGACGTGGAGGATCTGGCCGCCAACGTGCTGGGCGCGATGGCCGGCTGCGGCCTTAGCCAGCTCCTGCGTCGGCGCGCCTGAGCTTCGCAAATCCAATCTCCCGGGAGGTGCATCCATGCAGACGCCCCCAATCCCCCGGCGCACACTGCAAGCCGAGCGTCCCTCCGCCGTTGCCCGCCACTGCGCAGTCCTGTGCGTATTTCTCTTTGCGCTGGGCTTTCCCGGTAAGCTGGCGGACATAGCAGGCGGCGGACGCATCAGCATGCTGATCCAGTATGCCGTGTTCGCGCTGCAGATCGTCTTCATGCTCATCACCAGCGGCGACAACCTGCTGGAAATGAAGCTGATCGACCTGAAAAAGGAGTACACGCCCGTTTATCTGCTGCTGGGCGTATATTTCCTGCTTTCCATGCTGTCCACCCATGATATCGCCTCACAGCTCATCTCCTGCCTGCGCTTCACAGTGACAGGCCTTTTCGCGTTGTGGGTCGTTCAGTGGTACGATGTGAAGCACATCCTGCGCTTCACCTGCTGGGCGCAGTCGGTCATCGTGCTGCTGTGCCTGCTGTTCATGTTCATCCCCTCCCAAGGCTGGGCGGTGGTGGACGGCGCACGCTGCTTTGTGGGCATCTTCCCGGGCAAAAACGTCTGCGGCGCAGAGCTTGCCTTTGGCCTGACGATGCAGGTGGCCCTGCTGCGCCTGTACTGGGCGGACAACGAGCAGCCCTCCGCCTTCTTCTACCTCATCATGCTCTGCCAGCTGGTGATGCTCATCTGCGCCCGGGCCATGGGCTCGCTGATTTCCGCCAGCATCCCCATCGCTGCGCTCCTGCTGCTCAAAAGTGACCGGGGCCTCATGCGCCGCATCCCCCTGGGCTGGATGTATGTGCTGGGCAGCGTGGGCTTCCTCTTTTTCGCGCTGAACCTGATGCCCCTGGCCGAGCCACTGCTGGAATCCCTGGGCAAGGACGCGACCCTCACCGGCCGCATCCCCATGTGGCGTCAGCACATCTCCAACATGCTGGCCAGCCACACCTTCACCGGCTACGGCTTCGGCATGTTCTGGGAGAACGAGGCAGCGGTAGAGAACTTCCATCTTGCCTTCCCCCGCAACTCCTGGGCCAGCACCATGACCACCGGCGCACACAACGAATTGATCGAAACCTGGCTGGACGTGGGCCTCATCGGCATGTTCGCTTACTTCTTCATGCTGATCTCCGCCTTCCGCCGCGTCCGCGACATTCCGGACAACGCCTACGCCTTCTGCCTGGCGGTGATGCTGGGCGCGTTCATCAAGGGCCTGACGGAGCGCACCCACTCCACAGCCAGCTACTGGACGCTGTATCTGTTCCTGGCCTGCGCGCTGGCACTGAAGGCCAAGGCACAGCCGCCCACGCCATCTATCCGCGACTGACCCAATGAAAGGAGGCCTGCCCATGGCGCTGCCCCACGCACTTTCCTGCCTGATGCGCCGTTTCCGCGAGGCCTCCCCCGCCGTTAAGGCCTCCATGGCTTATATGATCTGTACCTTCCTGCAGAAGGGCGTGTCCCTGCTGACCACGCCGATCTTCACCCGCCTGCTGACCACGGAGCAGTACGGCTATTACAGCGTGTACCACTCCTGGCTGGCGGTGATCAAGATCTTCTCCACCCTGATGCTGGCCGGTACGGTGTACATGCAGGCCGTTGTCAAGTTCCAGGAGGATCGCGACCGCATGACTGGCGCCGTGGCAGGCCTGGGCACGACGACCACCCTGGTCGTAACGCTCATCTACGTCCTTTTCCGGCAGCAGATCAACGCCCTGCTGGATGTGGATACATTTATCATGACCTGCATCCTCATCACCGCCTGGGAGGAGCTGCTCCTGGACCTTTGGGCCGTACAGCAGCGCGTGGACTACGCCTGGAAGCGTCTGGTGGCCCTGACGCTGGGCGTGACCATCTTGAAGCCAGTTCTGGGCATCCTGGCCGTGCTGTCCACAGAGGTCTTCAAGACCGAGGCGCGCATCGTTTCATCCGTAGTGGTGGACGTGATCGCTTACAGTGGCTTCTTCATCCTTTACATCCGCCGTGGCAGAACCCTGTTTGACCGCAAATACTGGAAATATTTCATCTCCTTCAGCCTCCCCCTGGTGCCCCATTTCCTCACCCGTATCATCCTGAACCACAGCGACACCCTGATGATCAAGGCCCTGTGCGGCGAGAGCCCTGCGGGTATTTACAACCTGGCCCACAGCCTGGCCTGGATGCTGACGCTGGTGACCAGCGCACTGCTGAACACCATCAACCCGTGGATCTTCCAGCGCATCAAAGAGCGGGCGTTCGACAAGATCGGCGGCGCAGCCTATCTCACCTCAGCCCTGGTGGCGGGCGCGGGCCTGTGCCTAACCTGCGTGGCGCCGGAAGCCGTGCGCATCTTTGCCCCGGCGGAGTATCACGGGGCCGTGTGGCTCATTCCCCCGCTGGTAGCCAGCGTGTTCTTCACCTATCTGTACAGCCTTTTCTCCGACTTCGAGTACTACTACGAGGCCAAGTCGAACATCCTACTGGCCTCCGTCATCAGCGGCATCCTGAACATCATCCTGAACTATGTATTCATCAAGCGCTTCGGCTACATCGCTGCCGGCTGGACAACCATGGTCTGCTTCGTATTCCTTGCAGTTGCTCATTATGTGGCCATGCACCACCTTCTGTATCGGAAGGAGGGCCGCGTGAAGGCTATTTCCCTGCAAATCATCCTTCTGATTACCGTAGTCTTCCTGACTTTGTCCGGGCTGTGCATGCTGACATATGACCTGCCGGTGCTGCGCTATAGCGTGCTTCTGGGAGCTGCCGCCATCATCCTGTGGCAGCGCAACCGGATCCTCCGACCCCTGATGGCGCTCCGGAAAAAGTAGCACAAAAGCATACCTGATATTCCCCGGTCTGCGGCCAGCAAGCGGTGACAAACCAGGAAGCCCGCCGCCCTGTGCTGGCATTGTGTTCCCACCTCACCCGTCCCCTCCCCCAGCATTCTGAACGAGAGGAGCAGCCCGACATGATCAGCGTCGTCGTGCCCGTGTACAACATGGGCAACAGCCTCGAAAAATGCGTGCAGTCCATCCTGCAGCAGGAGGGCGCAGCCTTCGAGGTCATTCTCGTCAACGACGGCTCCACCGACGGCAGCGGCGAGGTCTGCGACCGTCTGGCCGCCAGCGACGCACGCGTCCGCGCCATCCACCAGGAGAACCAGGGCTCCGGCCCCGCCCGCAACCGCGGCCTCGCCGAGGCCTCCGGCGCGTATGTTTACTTCCCCGATGCGGACGATCTGCTGGTCCCCGGCGCGCTCCGCCTGATGCAGGAGACCGTGGCGGATTCCGGCGCGGATCTGCTCGTCTTCGGCTACGAGGTGCTCAGCGAAGGCAGCCAGCCCCTGCGCAAACAGGTTTACCC
>JBGVOA010000300.1:0-3668 GCA_045126095.1 Christensenellales bacterium
ATGGTGAGGGCAGATTCGTCCTCCGCCGTTTCCTGCATCGGCTCGGGCAGCATCTCCGGCGTGATGCTGCAGTCTACCCGCCGGAACCAGAAGGTCCGCCGCATGTCGCAGCAGGTGCGCATGGCGATGCGGGTCAGCCAGGTTCGCGCGCTGGCCTCTCCCCGGAAGCTGTCCCAGGCACGGTATGCCTTGATGAAGGTCTCCTGCACCGCGTCCTCCGCCAGCTGCACGTCGTGCAGGTAGAGGTAGCACATGCGCAGCAGCGCCGTCTGGTTTTCGTCGATCATCTGCCGGATGCTCGTTTCACGCTCGCTGTCAGGGCACTTGACAACGCTCATCCGCATCCCTCCTTTCACCCTGTTAGACGCATCTGCTTCCAGAAATATAGAAGCACGCAAGAAAAACTGTTCATTCCACGTTACATATGATATAATGATACCACGCCACGTCAAGGAGGCAAAGTTATGAAGCAACCCATCCTCTACATCGTCATCCCCTGCTACAACGAGGAGGCCGTCCTCCCCATGACCAGCGGGATGTTCCTGGACAAGATCAACCAGCTCGCCGGCGAGGGCAAGATCAGCCCGGACAGCCGCATCCTCTTCGTCAACGACGGCAGCAAGGACAAAACCTGGGAGATTATCTGCGACCTGGCCAAGCAGGACGAGCACTTCCGCGGCATCGCCCAGAGCCGCAACCGTGGCCACCAGGCGGCCGTCCTGGCGGGCCTGATGGAAGCGAAGGACAAGTGCGACATCACCATCTCCATCGACTGCGACGGCCAGGACGATATCAACGCCATGGACAAAATGGTCGATGCGTACCACGAGGGCTGCGAGGTCGTCTACGGCGTGCGCAGCAAGAGGGACACGGACACCTTCTTCAAGCGCTTCACCGCCGAGGGCTTCTACAAGCTCCTGGCGATGATGGGCGTAGAGGTCGTGTTCAACCACGCGGATTACCGGCTGATCTCCTCCCGCGTTCTGGCGGAATTCGCCAATTTCAAGGAGGTCAACCTCTACCTGCGCGGCATGGTGCCGCTGGTCGGCTTCAAGTCCACCAGCGTCTACTACGAGCGCCACGAGCGCCTGGCCGGCGAAAGCCATTATCCGCTGAAGAAGATGCTGGCCCTGGCCTTTGACGGCATCACGAGCCTCTCCGTCAAGCCCATCCGCATGGTGTTCTTCGCCGGGCTGCTGATCATGCTGCTGTCCTTCATCGGCATCCTGTGGGCGGTCATCGCGGCGTTCATGGGCAAGTCCGTGGCGGGCTGGGCCAGCCTTGCGTGCATCGTGTGCTTCATGGGCGGCGTGCAGTGCCTGTTCCTGGGCGTCATCGGCGAATACATCGGCAAGATTTACCTGGAGGTCAAGGGCAGGCCGAGGTACATCATTTCCGACAGAACGTGGGAGGAAACCCTCGATGAGCGATCATAACCGCATCAGCGCCAGGACAGCCCGGGAGCACCTCACACATCATCCGGTTCTGCCAGGTGATCAGGACCGAGGCTGAACGCCTGCACCGCTTCCGCGAGCTTTCCTGATAAAGCGCCCTCTATGAAGGATCCGGGAGGCCCCCATGACGATGAAACCCATCAACGATATCCGCCTGTTCACGAGCAGCGTCCCCAACGCGGACAGCCAGCCCCTTCCCGGCGAAGCCGATTCAAAGCATGCGGCCATCCTGCTCCGCCGAATCGCCATGAAGCTGCGGGAAGCCAACTTTTCCCTCGGCAGCTTTGATCACCTGTACATCAATCTGACCCCCTGCATTCCGGAGGGCGCCGTGCAGCCGTCCGCCCGCAGCGTCCATCGGGAAACAGCCTGGCTGCGCTATGCGGATTACGGCGTGACAGAAACGCAGCTGGCGGATCCGGCTGCAATAGAAGCCCTTGCGCCGCTGGCTGCAGAGCGCTGCCTGCTGCATTTTGCCCCGGACAGTGCCCCGCTTGTCCGCAGCGCCATCCGGGACGCGCTCCATCAGGGAGCGCGCATGCGCATGCGCTTCAGGGAGAAGCATGCTGCCGGTCTGGTCGCTGTGATCTATCTGCAGCTGCTGGATAACGGTCTGTACCATCCGCTGGTGTGCGTCACGGATGAAGCAGGGAACAGCCTGCTCAGCGAAGCGCTTCCCCCCTGCCTGACACTGGACGCACTTGGCGAAATCCGCCTGACAAAGCAGACCGTAACCATCCTGCCGCGCCGGAACGCCTTCACCGCCGGCATGGAGCCTGTGTTTTTTCGTTGGCACCGCTGAATCCGTGCCCCGATGCAGCACTTGACGTGCTGCATTTCTTCATGTTATAATAGTTTTAATGTATCCCGTTTATACAACCGACAACAGGAGGTATCTGATATGCTTTACGAAAACAAGATCTGGGTCGGCACGGGCGACAAAGCCGTGTGCCTGCTGCCGCAGATGGCGAACCGCCATGGCCTGATCGCCGGCGCAACCGGCACGGGCAAGACCGTCACCCTGAAGGTGCTGGCCGAGGGCTTCAGCGAAATGGGCGTGCCGGTGTTCCTGGCGGACATCAAGGGCGACCTCTCCGGCATGGTGGAGAGCGGCGTGCACTCCGGCGGCATCGCGAACCGCCTGGCCCAGTGCGGCGTGCCCTCCTTCCAGTATCAGGAGTTCCCCAGCGTGTTCTGGGATGTGTATGGCGAGCAGGGCCACCCCGTGCGCACCACGGTGAGCGAAATGGGACCGGTGCTGCTGGCCCGCATGCTTGGCCTCAATGACACCCAGACCGGCGTGCTGAACATCCTCTTCCGCGTGGCGGATGACGAAGGCATGCTGCTGCTGGATCTGAAGGACCTCAAGGCCATGCTGGCCTATGTGGGCGAGAATGCCCGCGATTACACGCTGGACTACGGCAACGTGTCCACCGCCTCCATCGGCGCGATCCAGCGCGCGGTGGCGCAGCTGGAGGATCAGGGCGGCGACCGCTTCTTTGGCGAGCCCGCGCTGAATATCGCCGACTGGCTGCAGGTGGACGGCTCCGGCAAGGGCGTGATCAACATTCTGGCGGCGGACAAGCTGTTCCAGAGTCCGAAGATGTACTCCACCTTCCTGCTGTGGATGCTCAGCGAGCTGTACGAGCTGCTGCCTGAGGCCGGCGACCTGGACAAGCCCCGCATGGTGTTCTTCTTTGACGAGGCGCACCTGCTGTTCAATGACTGCCCCAAGGCGCTGCTGGAGAAGCTGGAGCAGGTTGTGCGCCTGATCCGCTCCAAGGCCGTGGGCGTCTACTTCATCACCCAGAACCCCTGCGATATCCCCATGAGCATCCTGGGCCAGCTGGGTAACCGCGTGCAGCATGCCCTGCGCGCCTACACGCCCCTGGATCAGAAGGCCGTGCGCACCGCCGCCCAGACCTTCCGCACCAACCCCGCCTTCGATACCGAGGAGGCCATCACCCAGCTGAAGACCGGCGAAGCGCTGATCTCCTTCCTGGATGAGGACGGCGCCCCCGGCGTGGTGGAGCGCGCGACGATCCTGCCGCCCCAGTCCTCCATGGACGCCATCACCCCCGATGTGCGCGCGGAGGAGCTGCGCCTGAGCCCCTTCGCCGGTGTGTACGACGAGACCATCGATCGTCAGAGCGCTTACGAGCAGCTGGCTGCTGCCTTCACCCGCGAAGGCTTCCAGCCCCTGCAGCCCTCCCA
>JBGVOA010000301.1:0-2046 GCA_045126095.1 Christensenellales bacterium
TCATCGGCGTAGAACTCATAGGTATCGCCGGTCCGGCTCAGCGACATGCTGACCGCGCCGGGGATCGCCACCGGCGTACCGAAAACAGGCGTGCCGGCGGAGCTGTACGTCAGCGTTGCGTAGTGCACGTTCTTCAGACCGTACTTAACCTTGTTCTCAGGCATCTAAATCACCTCTCGTTATGGTTCTGGGTCCGGTTCCGGTTCGGGCTCGGGTTCCGGGGCCGGGGAGGGGTGCAGCAGCACCTCGGTGTCGTAGGACGTCAGGTACATCCGCTCCCCGTCGATGTATTCCTGCGCCTTTGCAAACGGCAGCTCCTGCGCGGTCAGCGCAGCCTCCACCGCGTCCTCCAGCGAGAAGTCCGGCTCATCGGTGTACAGCTCAACCCGCAGCGCGGTCACCCGCGCATAGTTGATGTTGTCCGCCATGAAGTCGTCGCTGTTGGGGTACAGGAAGCAAATGAACGGCGGCCCCTGCGGGTGCTCACCGTCCGCTTCGTCAAAATGATCGTAGGCGTTTGGCAGGCCGATGCCCGCGATCATCGTGGCGATTTCCTCTCGGGTCATAGCTTGCTCACCACCTCGCGCTCAAAGGTTTCCACCAGCTCTTCTGCCACGGGCTGGATATGCCGGTGGGCTGGGGTATCCGGATAATCTTTGCGCTTTGTGCCGTTGCGGGTCACGTGGCCGTATTCCAGCAGGTGGGGAAGGCCAGGATGATCGTTGTAGATCGTCACGGTGGTGGAAAGCCGCTGTTTGTTCACCTGGTATTTCCAGCCCTTGACATACTCGCCGGCGCCCCGGTTCAGCTTCTTCCGCGCCTCGGCCTTCAGAGCCTGCACGCCCTTCTTCCCGATCTCCGGCACGATCCGGTCAAGGTTACCCTGCAGATCCTCGGCGTATTCGTTCAGGATGTCGCTGATCGCGCTGTTCAGCTTGTCGATCGGAGTTTTACCCGCCATTCGACTCACCACCCGTCGTACTCACCGTATGCACCCCAACCTCGCGCTGCAGATACAGCTCCAGATCGTCGGTGCCCGGAACGTGATAGGTCCGGTAGATCGCATATCGGGCGCCGTTGTATTCTGCCACGGCCTCGCCCTGGTATTCCGCATGGAATACCGTGAACTTCAGCTCCGGTCTGAATCCCGCCTGCCCGCCGTTGAAAAACTCGCTGCGACTAACGTCCTCCATCCGGGCGAAGATCTCCCGCTCCGTCTGTGCACTTTTCCTCCATACGCCGGTGGCGTCTTGGGTGCGCGTTCCCGGGGTGATCAGCGTGATCGTGGTGTCAACCATCCGAGCCACCCGCCTTCGGGCCGAATATCCGGTTGTTCAGTTTCCACCGCAGCATGCGGGGCATGCCCTCCATGCTGTCGCGCCTCCGCCACAGCCACGCGGCATACAGCACGATCAGCTCCTGATCCAGCGGATCAGACGTGGACAGCGTCGTTGCGCCCTCGGCCTTGATAGTCTTCTCCGCGGCTACGAGCAGCTGCGTCAGCCGGGTGTCGTATGCCGTAGAGGTCATGATGCCCAGATCGGTCTTGAGCATCGTCAGCATGATGCTGCTGTCACCCATTTGCATCCCTCCCCGGCCATGCGTTGTAATCGAATATCGCCTGCCCAACGTGGCCCAGCCGAATCCGGCTGTCGCACCACAAGTCCACACCCTGCTCCCGCGCCCTCATGCAGAAACTCAGGTCCTCGCCGAAGCCCATGACGGGCGAGAACGGCAGTCCGTACTGTTCTGCGATTCGCGCGATCAGGTCTGTAGACATGCACACTGCGGCCAGCCCGGAAGCGGCGACCTTGAACATCGGCTCCTCCGGCAGCTTCTCGAAGCTGCGCACGGTCGGCGTATGTTCGCCTGCCTCCGAAATTACCACTCCGCACACGTCATATGCGCACAAGCGCACCGGCGCGCGGCGGGAGAAGAAAAGCCCGGAAACATATTCCAGTCCGCCGTCCAAGTCGGCCATGAACCGCTCCACCATGTCAGGATTGAACACCATGTCCGAATCCAGCCACAGCACCCGGTCATAGC
>JBGVOA010000302.1:0-2799 GCA_045126095.1 Christensenellales bacterium
TCGCAGGGCGGGTGAAACGCTCTGCGATGGGGTATCAATTTTTTTTCAAAAAAGTTTGAAAAAACTGTTGACAAAATCGAGAACATCGTGTATTATATATCTTGTCGCCGCGAGGTTGACAAAAACATCGCGGGGTAGAGCAGTTTGGTAGCTCGTCGGGCTCATAACCCGGAGGTCGCAGGTTCAAGTCCTGCCCCCGCAACCATTTGGCTCAATAGCTCAGCTGGCCAGAGCGTCCGGTTCATACCCGGCAGGTCATAGGTTCGAATCCTATTTGAGCCACACGCACTTCCCCGAAGCAGTTGCTTCGGGGCTTTTCTTTTTCCGCTGACACAAAGAATGCGCCTCCGGCCGTATTGGTCAGAGGCGCATGGTATTCACTTCTGCTCCGAAAGGAGCTTGCCGATGTTGATCAGGCACGCCAGGGCATTGTTGAGCTTCTTTGCGTCGTTGGAACCGATGCTGTCCGGCCACTCCGCCACCTGCTCCGCAATGGCCTCCTTGATGTCTGCCGCCATCTGCACGCCCGCAGGCATCAGCTCCACGTTGACGATGCGGCGATCCTTCACGCTGCGGACGCGCTCCAGCAGCCCGCGCTCAGCCAGGCTGTCCAGCAGAGGGGTGATATTGGGCTTGGCAATGCCCAGGCTCCTGCTGATCTCGCCAATGGTCATGCTCCTGTCCGACAGCATGCACATGATCTGGATATGCGAGAAGGGCATATCAAACTTCCGCGTGATCGCATCCACGCGCACCAGCCGCTTGGGCAGCAGGGGCAGCGCTTCAAACAGATTGCCCGTGATGGAGTCCACAAGCATTGCATCCTCGGTCCAGTTCTTCGCCATGTTATAACGACCTCCATATACCATTGTCCAAACGCATTCAGGACATAACCACATTCCATATCATAACATAGCAAATTCAATTATGCAATAATTCTTGTACACAAATTATTGTGTTGCCTTCAGCACAACACTTACAGCACCAGCAGGCGCTCCAGCGCAGCCATGCTCTCCGCCCTGGAAAGCACCAGCTGCCCCAGCAGCACATCCATGAAGAAACGCTGGAAGCTCTGCATGAACTCCGGCATGGGCACCACCGCCTCGGAATGATCGTCATGCAGGTCGTAGGAGGTGTAGGCGTCCATCAGCAGCACGCCCTTTCCCTCATAGAAGGTCATCTCCGCGCGGATATCCGGCAGCTCCGGCCGCAGGAACCACACATTGAAGTACGGATCATTCTGCATCTGCTCCAGCAGCAGACGCACAATGGCCCGCCGCTCCTCCACCGTGTAGGCCCGCTGGATGAAGAAGTGGTCGCTCTGCACGCCGGTGCGCATGAACCGTTCCATCGCCTGCAGGCTGTAAACAAAATGGGTGGGGCGATGCTTGCCGGTGATGTTGGCAAACCGCTGATCGTGGATGGCCTGCAGCGCTGCCAGCAGCTCCGCCAGTCCCTCGCCGCTGGCCATGCCGGACTGGCGGAAGCCCTCCTCAATGGCCGTGTACAGCAGCTGGCTGGGCACAAAATTGAAATGCACGTCCGGCTTGATGGAGAGGATCATGCAGTCCTGCTCCAGGTGCAGGTAGCTTTCCGTGTAGGCCACAAAGTCCTCGGGGCCGCCCTGAGGCGGCGTTATGGGCTTGAGGGGCGCAAGCTGGAAACGGAAGCGATCCATCACATTCAGCAGCTGCCCCGCATCGCCCACCGTACCGGCATAGACAAAGCGCTCCGTATCACATTGCAGCAGCTGATGGGAGGTCTGCCCGCCATCTGCCTCCACAATGATGCTGATGATGTTCAGCCGGTAGACAGCCGCCATTTCCGGCGGACACTGCCCCTGCCCCACCAGGCGCGCGTTGTACCAAACCTTGCTCATCAGCGGCAGCACGCTCAGCAGGCTGCTGACCATCACGTCCGGGCTGGTATCGATGTAATGGCGGACGCGCAGGCGCCCTTCGCAGCCCGCATCGTTCATGCTGGCCGCCAGCACCGCCGCAAGGCTGCGCTCGCAGCAGCCGCAGATACCCACGCTGATGTTCCCTCTGCGGCAGATTTCCCGCAGCAGCTCCTCCAGCGGATGCTCCACAGCCTGCCCATTTTCCTTGTATTCCACCATGTAGCGGTGCTTTTCTCCTCCGCCGCTCATCGCCTGGCAAAGCGCCTGGTTGCTGCAGTGCTGCACAGGCCCTACGCGCTTCATGTCCAGCGCGTTCTCCAGCGTCCGCCAGCTTTCGGTCGGCCACACCTCGCCCAGCGTCTCCTTCAGCTTGGCCAGGAAGCGCGCATCCACCTCGGCGCTCGTTTCCCCGCTGAGGATGCGGAAGATGCTGTTCCTGCTGCGGAAGCCCACCAACCGCGCCGCCTTGGAGGCTGTCAGCCCATGGGCCGTCAGCTCCTCCTGCAGGCATTCTCCAAATGCGACTCTTGCATCCACGATGTATGCACCCCATTCATTCGTATTGTATGATATGCTTCTATTATATAGCAACAAATTCCAGAAGTCAATTCCCTGTTTTTCACACATGAAAGATTAGATAATCCTCATGCAATTCTAATCCTTCCCGACTGGAACTGCGGGGACAAACGTGGTAAGATCATATCGTCAGCCGGGGTAAGCCCGGAGAACACAGGAGGGACATGATCATGATCGAGTTTCTGGGCGGAATCGTTGAATTCGTCTTTGGCATTGTGGAAATGGTGCTGGGCCTGGCCTTCGGCATTGTGGATTTCGTGTTCGGGCTGCTGGGCGGCCTGATGTCGCTGCTGTTTTCCGCAGTCGGCATTGCGCTGATCGTG
>JBGVOA010000303.1:0-10897 GCA_045126095.1 Christensenellales bacterium
CTGCACGCGGCCCGCCATCTCCAGCGATGCCGCAGTCTTGAACAGCACGCCGTTCTTTGCGCCCATGCCGCTGCCCACCATGATGGCCACGGGCGTTGCCAGGCCCAGCGCGCAGGGGCAGCTGATCACCAGCACGGAAATCGCGCGGCCCAGCGCATGGCCCACATCCGGGTCAATCAGCATCCATACCACAAAGGTCACAACCGCGATGGAGATCACCGCCGGGACGAAAATGCCACTGACCTTGTCCGCCACCTTGGCGATGGGGGCTTTGGTGGCCGCCGCATCCGACACCATGCGGATGATCTGGCTCAGCGTGGTATCCTCGCCCACACGGGTCGCCTCGCACCGCAGGAAGCCGCTGGCGTTCACCGTGGCGGCGGACACCGCATCGCCCGGAGCCTTGTCCACCGGGATGCTCTCGCCGGTCAGCGCCGCCTCGTTCACGGAGGAATCGCCCTCCAGCACCGCGCCGTCCACCGGGATGCTCTCGCCCGGACGCACGATGAACACGTCGCCCTTCTTCACCTGCGCAACAGGCACCACCTTCTCAGCGCCGTCCGCCAGGATGGTGGCGGTCTGCGGGGCCAGCTTCATCAGGGAGCGCAGCGCATCGGTGGTTTTGCCCTTGCTGCGGGCCTCCAGCATCTTGCCGACGGTGATGAGCGTGAGGATCATCGCGGCGGACTCGTAGTAGAAGCCGTGCAGGTAGTGCATCACCGTTTCCGGCGCGTGCAGCTGGGCATGGGTCATGGCGAAGGTCATGGCCAGGCTGTACCCGAAGGAGGCTGCAGAGCCCATCGCCACCAGCGTATCCATATTGGGCGAGCGGTTCCACAGCGCCTTGAAGCCGCTGATAAAGAATTTCTGGTTGATGACCATCACGATGGCCGTCAGCACCATTTCCACAATGGCGATGGCCAGGGCATTCTCCGCCAGCACCTGCGGCAGGGGCCAGCCCCACATCACATGGCCCATAGAAACGTACATCAGCACCAGCAGGAAGCCCAGCGACCACAGGAGCCTCCGCCGCAGCACGGGCGTATCATGGTCGGCCAGCGGATCGCCCGCCGCCTTCTGCTCCTGGGACGCTGCGCCCTTGACGGACGCGCCGTAGCCTGCCTGGGTCACCGCGCGGATCACCTCCGCCTCGCCAGCCGTGCCCTCCACGCCCATGGCGTTGGTCAGCAGCGACACGGATACCCCGGTGACCCCCGGCACCTTGCTGACGGCCTTCTCCACTCGCGCAGAGCAGGCCGCACAGGTCATACCGGTCACATTGTATTGCTTCATCATTCCGATAACCTCCTCAGCACATGAACTTGCGGATCACGTCCAGCAGCTCGTCCACTGCCTCGTCGCGGCCCTGACGGATGTCCTCCGTCACACAGGTGCGGATGTGATCGCTCAGCAGCGTTTTGGCAAAGCTGTTCAGCGCAGCGGCTGCGGCAGCGGTCTGCGTCAGCACATCCGGGCAGTACGCATCCTTCTCCACCATGCCGCGCAGGCCGCGGATCTGCCCCTCGATGCGGCTGAGACGGTTCAGCAGCGCCCGCTTGTCCGCTTCATCGCGGTGCTTCGTCCTTTCACAGGCAGGGCAAGTCTTTATCTCGCTCATTCTATCCGACCTTTCAGCGTTTTATACCCATGCAGGGTATACCCTCATTATACCCCACCTCGGTATTTTGTCAATAAAAATCCGCACCATTTCTGATGCGGATGCTCTTCCCGGCTCAGTAGCCCAGGAGCGTCACCAGGCCGGAGGAAATCCAGCCGATATCCTGTTCCACCTCGATCTTGTACCAGACCCGGCCGGTGTTGCCGATGCGGCAATCTAGGATCTCGTAGCACTCATTCTGCGTCACATAGTTGACGGTGGGCGTATCGGTATGGGGCTCCTGGCGGACATGGGCGCTGTTTGTGTTGACGCGCAGCCAGCGGCCGATGAGGTGCGTGTTCACCTGCTGATATTCAGCGAAGGGGTCCTCCGGGACGATCGGCACACCGTTGACCGTGCCCTCGGAGTTGCCGTTCAGCGTCACCAGCCCCGAGGAGACCCAGCACAGGCGGCCGCTGATGCGCACCTGATACCAGTCCTTGCCGGTGTTGCCCACCTCATAGTCCAGCACCTGAAGGACGTCGCCCTGGTTGACATAGTTCACGAAGGCGTAGTTCGTGCCGGGGCCGGAGCGGGCATGGCCGCTGTCCACCCAGACGGTCACATACTGGCCGACGGGGTTGACGAAGCCCGTATAGCCGCCGTTGCTGCCGCCGGGCAGAAGCACGGGGCCGTCGTCCTCAGGCAGAAGGGTCGGGCCATCGTTGAAGCCCTCGTCGGAATAGGTATCCTGCCCGTAGAAGGTGTTTCCGCCCGCAATCGCGTTCAGCGGCACCCACACGCGCGTCCAGCCCTGATTGCTGGCGGAGGTGTCCACCAGGGCGAAGTTGTTTTCCACCTCCATCACGCAGCAGTTGCCGTCCTGATGCAGCACAATGTCGCCATAATGATGGTAATCAAAGCCCGGGCCCGCATAGCCGCAGAGGGTGTAATTGAACCAGCTGTAATACAGGATGCTTTCATCCGGCACGCCGGACAGATCTGCGCTCAGCCGCCACGCGCCGGTGTAGGCACGGTAGCGCTCGTGGCCGGAGGTGAACTCCACCTGCACCCAGTACAGCTCGTTGAGGTCGTCCCACGCCTTCGTGTGGACGGTCACCTGCGCGCCATTGTACAGGAAGGAGCCAGGCTCGGTATACTTTGTGGAAGGGCCGGAGCGGGTGGCGATGCGGTTATCCACCACGCGGCCAACGGTCGCCGCCAGGGCGGACGTGCAGCAGGCCAGCATGCAGAGGGTCAGGAGCAGTGCGGTCAGCTTCTTCATGGCTTTTGCCTCCTTGATGGGGTCGTTCCTGCCTATACAACGGATCAGAACCGGAAAACCTTGCCTGCACCGGAAAATTTTCTTCAACAAAACAGGCAGCGCCCAAACCGGAACGCTGCCTGTGGGAAACTTGACTTACCAGGTCGCCTTGAGCGCCTCGGCCTCACACTTCTGGTGGTCGGCGTCCACACGGTCGGTGCCGTGGGTCTTGGAGCCGTAGAAATGCAGGCAGAACTGGCCTTCAAAGTTGTTGCTGGCAATAGTATCGTCGCCGTGGGGCTCAGAGTAGATGGAGCACGCGTAGACGCGGCCATTGTAGAGCACCAGCATCGGGCGGCGACGCCAGGAGTACTCCACGCCGCCGTTGATCTTCAGCAGGATCGCCGAATCCGCCGCAGTCAGCGGCTCCGCGTCCAGGTGGTAGCCGCCGCCCTGGCGCTTGGCCGTGAAGACATAGCCGGTCTTGACGTCCTTCACCTGGAAGATCGCGCCGCGCGGGATGCGGGAGGCGCCGCCGTTGAACCAGTCAAGGCGCTCGGTGACGTACTTGGTGTTGGCAGCCTGTCCGGCGGTGACGGCACTGGAGGAGACCATCTTCTTCAGCGTAGCCTCGCCTGCGATGCCGTCCTGGGTCAGACCGTTGTTGCGCTGGAAGGCAAGAACCGCCTGGCGGGTGCCATAACCGTACTCGCCATCCAGGGAGTTGGTGTAGTAACCCAGCTCCTTCAGGCGCTGCTGCATGGCGCGCACCTGCTCGCCGCTGTCGCCGGGCTTGAGGGTCTGGTTGGTGTTCAGGTTGGTGGACACCGTACCGCTGGTGCTGCCGCCCGTGGTGCCGCCGGTGGTAGAGCCAGCCTTGATGGCGGAGGAGGAGTAGACCTTCTTGAGGGTTGCGGGGCCGGCAATGCCGTCCACCGTCAGGCCGTTGCGGGTCTGGAAGGCCATGACAGCCGTGCGGGTGCCGGAGCCGTACACGCCATCGCGGGAGCCGCTGTAGTAGCCCAGCTCACGCAGGCGGTACTGCAGCTCCTTCACGGCGGTGCCGGTGGAGCCGGGACGCAGCACTTCGTCGTTGCTGTCGGTCTCTGTCTTATCGTCTTCCTCTTCCTTTTCGTCCTCAGCGGGCTTGGCAGAGGAGGAATTGAGCTTGTTCAGGGTGGTGCGACCGGCCACGCCGTCCACGGTCAGGCCATTGCGCTTCTGGAAGGCCTTCACCGCAGCAACCGTCAGGCTGCCGTAGCTGCCGTCGATGGAATTCTTGTAGTAGCCCAGCTCCTTCAGACGACGCTGAAGGGTCTTGACCTCCGGGCCGTAGGAACCGGCACGGAGCTCCTCGCTGACAGCCTCGTCCTCATCCTCGGCTTCCTTGGCGGAGGAGGAGTAGAGCACCTTCAGGGTATCGGTACCGGCCACGCCGTCCACCGTCAGGCGGTTGCGCTCCTGGAAGGCCTTCACAGCCGCGATGGTGCCACTGCCGTACACGCCGTCCACAGAGCCCTTGTAGTAGCCCAGGCGCTTGAGCTTCTCCTGGAGATTCTTGACCGCCTGGCCGCGGCTGCCCTGACGCAGGGTGCCGTCATCGGTGGTCTCCTCGTCCTTGTCTTCGTCCTTGTCGTCCTCCACATCGTCCGTCGCCTTCTTGGCGGAGGAAGAGTAGATGACCTTCTGGGTATCGGAGCCCGCCACGCCGTCCACCGTCAGGCGATTGCGCTCCTGGAAGGCACGCACAGCCTTGATGGTGCCGGAGCCATACACGCCATCAATGGAGCCGACGTAGTAACCCAGTTCCTTCAGGCGCTGCTGCAGCTTCTTGACCGCCTCGCCGCGGGAGCCGCTGCGCAGGGTGGTATCAGTAGTAGAAGAAGAGCTGCCGGAGCTGGAAGAGGAGCTGCTGGAGGAGGACTCCGCCGCCTTGGCAGAGGAGCTGTTGAGCTTCTTGAGGGTCTCCTCGCCCACAACGCCGTCCGCAGTGAGGCCGTTGCGCTTCTGGAAGGCCTTCACAGCCTCGGTGGTCTTGGGGCCGAAAACGCCGTCCGCAGAGCCGGTCAGGTAGCCCAGCTCCTTCAGGCGCTTCTGCATGTTCTTGACCTCCGTGCCGCGGCTGCCCTCGCGCATGGCCTCAACCTCGCCCTTATCCGGAACGCTGCCGTTGGCCTTGACGTAACGGGTCATCACAAAGCCGGTGTAGCGGCCATACTTGACCTTATACCAGCTGCCGTCCTTGTAGATGATTTCGAGCTCTTCGCCCTTGCTGAGGGTCTGAAGCGCCTCGGAAGAGGTCGACGCCTCCTCGCGCAGCACCAGGGAATCCACGCTCACGGTGCCCGTGGCAGCCAGCGCGCAGGTGGCCGTCAGCGCCATCAGCATCGCCAGGATGAGGGTGATGAGCCAGCGTCGTCCGGTGTGATTCATGAGAAACATCTCCTTTCAGGTCTAATATATTACATTTTTGTTTCAATGTCAACCATTTTGGCTCGTCATTTTACGTATTTGACATATTTGTGCTTTTCAGGGGCATCGAAATGCATCTGACGCTGCTCATCCATAAACATTATATAGTAGGTTCCCAAATAAGTAAAGAGTGCAGCGCCAAATTTTTTGTAAAAATTCCGCCGCAAGGGTATTGACAGGCAGGTCGCATGGTGCTATAATGTCCAAGGTTTTGAAGAAGCCAGTGCCGTAGACAGCCGGTATCCGCAAGGATGTAAAGGGTTCGCCCGCCTGCCGAGGTGTGAAGGATATAGCAGAACTTTGCTCATCCCTTGCACCTGTTGCAAGGGTTTTCTTTTACTCTCAAGCCATTGAGGAGGTGCAAGAAGAAATGAGCAAGAATCGTGAGCTGAAGGTGCAGGTCGTTGCTGACATCGTTGAGAAGCTGAAGGCCTGCCAGTCCCTGGTCGTGTGCTCCTACTCCGGTCTGACCGTGGAGCAGGTGACCAATCTGCGTAAGCTGTGCCGCGAGAAGGAAGTTCAGTACGTCGTGCTGAAGAACCGTCTGGTGATGCGCGCGCTGCAGGAGCTGGGCATCGAGGGCCTGGACAACCTGCTGGAGGGCCCCAACGCCTTCGTGTTCTCCATGAAGGACGTGACCGACGCCCCCAAGGTCGTCAACGACTTCATCGAGAAGAACAAGCTGCAGTCCCTTGAGATCAAGGGCGGTCTGATGGGCACTGAGGTGCTGGACGCTGCTGGCGTCAAGGCCATCGCTGCGCTGCCGAGCCGCGAGGAGCTGCTGGCCACTGTTGTGGGCTGCCTGATCTCCCCCGTCTCCAACCTGGTCGCCGTTCTGGAGCAGATCGCCGAGCAGAAGGAAGCTGCCTAATTCGTTGGGCTGCTTGATCCATCTGGCCGCATGACGGCCACATCAATCTGACATCTACATAATTTCGGAGGAAATAACAATGAATATTCAGGAGATTCTGGACGCTGTCAAGAGCGCTACCCTGCTCGAGATCAAGGAACTGGTTGACGCCATGAAGGAAGAGTTCGGCGTGACCGGCGCTGTCGCCGTTGCCGGCGGTGCTGCCCCCGCTGCTGCCGCTGCCGCTGAGGAAGAGAAGACCGAGTTCGACGTCGTGCTGAAGGGCTTCGACGCCGCCGCCAAGCTGAAGGTTCTGAAGGTCATCCGCGAGGTTTGCGGCCTGGGCCTGAAGGAAGCCAAGGACTTCGTCGAGGCTGCCGCCACCGCCCCCAAGACCGTCAAGGAAGGCATCTCCAAGGAAGATGCCGAGAAGCTGGCTGCTCAGCTGAAGGAAGTCGGCGGCGAGGTCGAGATCAAGTAATCTCACTCGTCACAAAGACGAATTCACGGAGGGTGCTCGAAAGAGCATCCTCTTTTTTCGTACACTGCACCCATACAAAAGGCCGGAAGCGCATGCCTCCGGCCTCATTGCTTATATACCCATCATCGCCCAGAAAAACATTTCCAGGCCAGGAAAGGAGATCAGGAGAACCAGCAGCGCCATCACTCCGACGAACAGACCCTTGCTCACCTTGCGCTCCCGGTATACACATATCCCCTCACGCAGAAGATACAGACCATTCAGCACGCACACAATCTGTGGCAAGTAAAGGCATCGCAGAAGGACTGGAAGCAGCATCAGCCCCATCAGCAGGCGATTCCAAGCAAGCGTATATGCGCTCACACCACCCCATAAGGCCAGCGTCGTAACTGCCGCAGGGAGCATGATAAGAGCAAAGATTGCAAATAGAATCCACCATCGGCGCATCGCCATTTCTCCCCTTCCCGTTTACTTTTTCGCAGGCTTCTTGAACAGGTACTCGTCCACCTTCTTGACGATCTCGTCGCTCACCTTCCGCTCGATCGGGAACACCTTCGCGCCGTCCACGCGCTTGGCGAGCATCAGCGCCTGCTGCAGGGTGATGTCAAGGGCCTCGGCGCTGAGGTAGCCGCTCTTCAGGTTGTCGCGGCGGTCGTGGATGTAGCCCGCGCCGGGAGGGCCGAAGCGCACCAGATTCACGGCAGGCACGCACTTGTCCGCAAAGGGAATGCAGTCGGAGGAGTAGATGTCCAGCTTCACGTCGCAGGCAATGCCAGCCTCGCGCATAAGGGCGTCCACATAGCCCACGGCCTTCTCGGTGGCCAGGACGGGCGCGCCATTCTTGCCCAGGATGGGGGCCGCCACGTCGATGTTGATCATCAGCACATGCTTCGCCAGCTCGTCCTCGTGGGCCTTCACCCAGGCCTTGGAACCCAGCAGGCCCTGCTCCTCGGAGCCGTACCAGTTGAACTTCATGGTGCGGGCAGGCTTGTGCTCGGCAAAATAGCGCAGCAGCTCCATGATGATGACGGAGCCGGACATGTTGTCGTACACACCGGTGGAGAAGTACACGCTGTCAAAGTGCGCGCCGAAGGAAATGATCTCGTCCGGCTTTTCCGTGCCCTCGATGACCGCGCAGACGTTGCGGCTGGTGCCCTCGTAGTCCTCGGCGGTCAGCTCGATATGCATCTTCGTCGCCCCGCGGCGGACGATCTCGGCGGCGTCCATCGTGCGCAGGTTCAGAGCCGTGCAGGGGCCGACTTCCTCCGTCAGCGTCTCGCGGAGCTTGCGGATGTCGCAGTCCGTCTCGCTGCGGCGGTCCAGGGTCGTGCCGTCGAAGGTCAGGATCGCGCCCACACCGGCCTTCATCAGCTTCTCGTAGACCTTCTTTCCCAGGCGGCCGTTGACCATCACGGCGCGGCCCTTCACGTTGGGCATGTGCGCGTCCTCCGCGCCCTCGGCATAGTAGAAGGCGTAATCCGCGCCGCCCTCGGGGGTGGACAGGCCGCGCTCGTAGCCGGTGCACTCGTACTCCTTGACGTAGGGCTCGGTGACGACCAGCTTGGCGTGGCTGACGCGGCCGCAGGCTACGGGGAATTCCTCGATGTGAGCGGACGCGCCGGTGGACAGGGCGACCTCCAGCAGACGCTCGGCGGCCTGCTTCTCGGCCTCGGAGCAGCTGACGCGCTCGTAGGCCAGCTCCTTCAAAAGCGCAAACGCGCGGTGGGCAGATACCTTCATATTGTGAGCCTCCTCGGTGTGTTTTTCACATTATACAACCGTTTTGCTGCAATTTCAAGTGTCCGCCGCGCATTGACGGCACATATCCGGCTGTGCTATCATGTGGGCGGAGGTGTTTTTCGTGAATCAACCCGTCCGCCGCATCCGAAGCTTCCTGCTGCCCTCTGCCATGTGGGCCGCAGCAATCATCGCAGCGGTGATCGTAATCGTCTTCCGCAGCCGGTGGGGGCGCCTGAGCAGCCTGTCCACCGATGATGTTATCGTATTGGCAGCCTGCATGGGGCTCGTGCTGATCATGTTCGCCATCATCGCCAGCTTCCGCCTCGTCATCGACGAGAAGGGCGCGACCTAGCATGCCGGATTCAACAACAGCGTGCACATCCCGTGGGATGAGGTACGCTCTGTCACCGTAACCCGCCTCATCAACGGACGCAGGATGATCTTCATCTCCCGCGTGAAAGAGCCTGTGGTGCAACCCAGAACCCAGGAGGAAGCCCGGCTGAACCGTCAGCAGACCTTCGGGCTTGAATACTCGCGCAAGCGCCTGAGCTGCATCCGGCAGTACTGGCAGGGCGATGTACGCGATCTGACCCATTCTGGTCCGGAATCCTAATCAAAATTCCTGTATTCATACCCGCAGGTCTTGCAAATCACGCACAATTCTGCTATAATGAGTTGGATTGTTCACCAAACGACATCATGAAGGAGCGATTCGACATGCCTACGGATATTCAGATCGCACAGGCTGCCACTGCGCAGCGCATCGATGATATTGCCGCCGCCGCCGGAATCCCCGAGGAGGCGCTCTACCCCTATGGCCGCTATGTGGCTAAGGTTGATCCCCTCAAGATCACCGGCGAAAAGAAGGCGAAGCTGATCCTCGTCACTGCCATCAACCCCACCCCCGCGGGCGAGGGCAAGACCACTGTGTCCGTGGGCCTTGCGGACGGCATGACCAAGATCGGCAAGAAGTCCATGCTGGCCCTGCGCGAGCCTTCCCTCGGCCCGGTGTTTGGCGTGAAGGGCGGCGCGACCGGCGGCGGCTACGCCCAGGTGCTGCCCATGGAGAGCATCAACCTGCACTTCACCGGCGACCTGCATGCCATCACCGCTGCCAACAACCTGCTGGCTGCGATGGTTGACAACCACATCCAGCAGGGCAACAAGCTGGGCATCGACCCCCGTCAGGTGAGCTGGCGCCGCTGCCTGGACGTCAACGACCGCCAGCTGCGCAGCGTCGTTTCTGGCCTGGGCGGCAAGATGAACGGCATGCCCCGCGAGGATGGCTTTGATATCACTGCCGCTTCCGAGATCATGGCCGTGTTCTGCCTGTCGAAGGATCTGACCGATCTGAAGGCCCGCCTTGCCCGTCTGCAGGTGGCCCGCACCTTCGCCGGTACGCCTGTCACCGCCGGTGACCTGAACGCCCAGGGCGCGCTGACCGCTCTGCTGCGCGACGCGCTCCAGCCCAATCTGGTGCAGACCATCGACGGTACCCCCTGCCTGATGCACGGCGGCCCGTTTGCCAACATCGCCCACGGCTGCAACTCCGTCATCGCCACCACCACTGCCATGAAGCTGGCGGACTATGTGGTGACCGAGGCGGGCTTCGGCGCTGACCTGGGCGCAGAGAAGTTCCTGGACATCAAGTGCCGCATGAGCGGCCTGTGGCCCGACGCCGTGGTGCTGGTTGCGACCGTCCGCGCGCTGAAGAGCCACGGCGGCGTCCTCAAGGCCGACCTGAACAACGAGAACGTGGAGGCCGTGGAGAAGGGCCTGGCGAACCTGCTGGCCCACATTGATCACATCCGCAACGTGTGGAAGCGCCCCGTCATCGTGGCGATGAACCGCTTCATCACCGACACCCCCGCCGAGCTGGCCGTCATCCGCGAGGCCTGCGAGAAGGCCGGCGCGCCGGTTGAGCTGTGCGACGGCTGGGCCAAGGGCGGCGAAGGCGTGAAGGAGCTGGCGAAGCTCGTCTGCGACACGGTGGACGCGCAGGAGAAGGTCGAGCCCTCCTTCACCTACACCGACGACCTGTCCCTGGCGGACAAGATCCGCGCGGTGGCTACCAAGATCTACGGCGCAAAGGACGTGGTCTTCAACGGCAGCGTGCTCAAGCAGCTGGCGAATTTTGAGGCCGAAGGCTGGGGCAAGGCGCCCGTCTGCATCGCCAAGACCCAGTACTCCTTCTCCGACAACCCCAAGGCCCTGGGTGCGCCCACCGGCTACACGCTGACCATCCGCCAGGTGCGCCTGAACGCCGGTGCGGGCTTCATCGTGGCCTTCGCGGGCGACATCATCGCCATGCCCGGCCTGCCCAAGGTTCCTGCTGCCGAGGGCATCGACGTTACCGAGGACGGCGTGATCACCGGCCTGTTCTGATCCATCTGGCACACTGGCTGTCCGGCCTTCCGGGCAGCCATTTTGCTGCGTGAAATTGTAAATTTGCTCTGGATTGCGCAAAATCCGCCCTCCAGCCCCTTGCGGGTC